>JBJOKB010000117.1:0-4912 GCA_046046315.1 Actinomycetota bacterium
ATTGGCTTTCTTTTTTCAACACTTTATGTTGTAGCAATTGCTTTAGGTAGATCTAAGACTTCAAATTAGTTTCAAAGAATCGGATAGTTTCTTTCATTGAATCTTCCCATCTTGGAATGAAAGCATGTTTTTCACCTTCATACTTTATAAATTCAACAGATTTACCGGCATCTTGCAAGACTTTAGTTGTGGTCTCAGACCATCTAATGTCACAAGATTCGTCTTCAGTTCCATGAAGAATTAATAATGGTTCTGTTACTTTGTCAAAATAATTAATTGCTGAAATTCCATTCCAAAATTCTGGATTATCATCTGGTAATCCATACCTATTTTCAATTTCTTTGACGATTTCAAAATTCATTCTAGTCCAACGATTAAAGTTATCTACAACGTTAGAACTTGTTGGCGCGAAAGCAACATATGCATCAAATAATCCAGGTTTGACAACCATGGAATTAAATGCGATTCCACCACCCATTGATCTTCCTAGTAATCCAATTCTTTCTTTATCAACAAATGAGAAATCAGAATTTCTTAAAGCTAATGCAGCATTAATAACATCTTCGGTGTAACCCAATCTAAAATTAATGTCAATGTCTGGATCATCATCAGATTCAGCGTGATTTCGGTAATCGGTGTGTAGAACAACATAACCACGTTCTGCTAAATATTTTTGTTCTCGAGCAAGTCCCCTTCCAGTTGTGTAAATTGCGGGATCGATATAGCCATGAGCTAGAACTAATGTTGGAAAAGGTCCTTCACCTTTTGGAACATTCATGATTCCAGATATTTTTAAATTACCTGATTTATAAGTTATAAAATATCTGGTGAATTTGTTATTTTCCCCCAAAACATTTTCTAATACAAGATCACTTCCGATAAATTCTTTTTGACTCAATGCTTCGAGAGAAACTGGATTGATTTTTGTCGTTTGCTCTGCAACAGGTGTTTTGCTTGAAGAAACCATTGAGCTTTTGTTATCAACTGCGCAAGCCGTTAGAAAAATTAGGGAAATAGAGACTGTAAGCGCTAGTATTTTTTTCATGAAACGCTATGCCCGCCTCGCTTTTGGTGTTAATGCCATTTTGGCATGGATGGGTGTAATTGGCTCTTTGACAGTTGATGCACTCGGATTAGTGATTGTTCCTCAATTCGGTCCCTCATATTTTGGTGGCCATGCCGATGGTTTAGCTGGCTCAATTCCTCGCGTGATTGACAATTTAAGTTACTTCACGATTTGGAGCAATATTTTAGTTGCAATTACAACAACGATGATTTATAGAAATATGAACAGATCTACTCAAAGATTAAAGGTTTTAAGACTTTCAAGTTTGATGATGATCTCGGTAACTATGCTTGTTTATATTTTAATTCTTGCTCCTGATGCAAATCCTCAAAGTTGGAATATTTATACAGATTTACTTCTTCATTACATAACTCCTCCTGTAACCATATTGGTTTGGATATTTTTTGGTCCAAGAAAATGGATCTCATGGAAAATTATCTTCAGTTCACTTGTAATTCCGATTATTTATATTCTTTACACTTTTGCTCGAGGAGCTGTTATAGGTAAATATCCTTACGGATTCATAAACGTAGTGGAACTTGGATATGTTGGAGCAATAGTTGGAACAGGTGTGGTCTTAGTGCTTGGGCTATTTATTTTCTTGGTTTATTTCATTATCGATAAATTAATTCCAAGTACAAAATAGTTTTTATTCGCAATATCCGCCATCACAACAAGGTTGAATGTAAAAACATTTCGGGCACATGTCTTTGCCCCCTCGGCGCTCTAAGTCACTTCGCTCACAAGCAGGACATGGTCCAGGTTCGCCCATCATGATTACTATTACACTTAATAAATAGCAGTCTTTTCAATTAAGACTCACCATTAAAAAAGGAATTTAAATGGCTGACAACAAAGTAACAATGTATGGAGCTGAATGGTGCGGTGATTGCCGCAGATCCAAGAAATTTCTAGATACTAACAACGTCAATTACACCTATGTTGATATTGAACATGATGAAGCCGGAAAAGAAAAGGCAATTGAAATTAGTGGAAAACAATCTATTCCGGTAATTGCCTTTAATGATGGAACTTTTATGGTTGAACCTTCAGATATAGATCTAAAAAAGAAATTAGAAGAAATTTCTGCTCTTTAACCTAAAAGTGGTCTAAGTTCTACTTTCCTATTACAACTTTTAGAACCTTGGGCTGCAAGTTTTCTGGCAATCTCAATACTTGGTGCTTCAATTAGCCAAAAACCACTGAAATTCTCTTGAGCATCAAACAATGGTTGACTTGTAAAAATATTGGCGTCATTTCGATTATCAATAATTGCGGCATTATTTGGAGAATCTAATCCTCCGGCAGTTATCCAATGTCCATCTTTTCTTAGTTGCTCATTAAAAATATCTATTGCTTTCATTTCTGCTTCTGTCGCAGATGAAGTTAAATTGTCTATAACAAAAATCAGAAATTTCATTACTTAAGCTGCAGGATATGGACAATGTCTGCAGTTTGATTTGCAGCAGAAACCTTTTGACTTCAAAAAAGGTTCAGTCATGACAGAAAAACCTGTTTTTGGGTCTTTGTATTCTGTTAATCCTGCACTTACTGCAGCATCGTGTGCAGCCATAATTTTTTCATACATTGGATCTGACTTATCAAATTTTGTAGGCATTTACAGCATTGCTCCTAATACAAGACCCATTAAGACATAATTTATTGCATCATTTCCTGCTTCTAAAATCCAAACTTTAAATCCATGCTGACCCATTAAACGATGACTTAATGGAGAAGCAGCAACAATTCCTACTCCCACAATTAATCCAGCAAAAGCACCACTTGCTGCATTTAAGTCTCCAGTTTTTGCTCCATACCAACTCAAAACTATTGAAAAAACTAAACTTTGAACAAGTAAAGCAACAATTATTGAACCAAAAACCACACCCATACTTTGTTGGCTACCTGGTTCTGTATTAGGTGATTTACCTAATGCTCTCCACCACACGGGATAAAAAGTTTTTGGACCAAACCATAGAAATCCACTCACAAAACTAACAACTGCGGCTAATAAAACCGCTAACCAATTTATTGAACCAAAATCCATTTTTATTCCTCTCGCAGTACTTTCAAATGCTACTTCAAGATAAATTAAAAGGGACTCGCAATTTCTCGCGAGTCCCTTTTATTGGGATTTTTCTTAGAAATCCATTCCTCCGCCACCATCTGGCATTGCAGGAGCTGGATTCTTTTCTGGTTTATCTGCAATAACTGCTTCTGTTGTTAAGAACAGTGCGGCAATTGATGCAGCATTTTGTAATGCAGAGCGGGTTACTTTTGCTGGATCAATAATTCCTGCTTTGATCATGTCAACATATTCACCACTTGCAGCATTCAAACCTTCGCCAGCTTTTAAGTTAGCGACGCGTTCTGCAACAACGCCACCTTCAAGACCAGCATTAGTTGCGATTTGTTTCAAGGGAGCTTCAATTGCAACGCGCACAATATTTACTCCAGTTGCTTCATCGCCATCTAGTTTGACATCTTTTAACGCTTCTTTGCCAGCTTGAATTAGAGCAACGCCACCACCGGCAACGATTCCTTCTTCAACAGCAGCTTTTGCATTTCGCACAGCATCTTCAATGCGGTGTTTGCGTTCTTTAAGTTCAACTTCAGTGGCTGCACCAACCTTGATTACTGCAACTCCGCCAGCTAATTTTGCTAAGCGTTCTTGTAGTTTCTCGCGGTCATAATCTGAATCACTATTTTCAATTTCAGCACGAATTTGAGCAACTCGTCCTGCAATTTGATCAGCAGATCCAGCCCCTTCCACAATTGTTGTTTCATCTTTTGTTGAAACAACTTTGCGAGCTTTACCAAGCATGTCAAGACCTGTGTTTTCAAGTTTCAAACCAACTTCTTCACTGATTACTTGAGCACCAGTCAATATTGCAATGTCTTGCAACATAGCTTTGCGACGATCGCCAAATCCAGGTGCTTTAACCGCAACTGAGCGGAAAGTTCCCTTGATTTTGTTAACAATTAATGTTGCTAATGCTTCGCCTTCAACGTCTTCAGCCAAAATAACAAGTGGTTTACCACTTTGCATAACTTTTTCTAAGATTGGCAAAACATCTTTAACGGCAGAGATTTTTGCATTTGCAATCAAGATGTATGGATCTTCAATAACTGTTTCCATTCTTTCTGGATCAGTTACGAAATATGGTGAGATATAACCTTTATCAAAGCGCATACCTTCTGTTAGTTCTAATTCCAAACCGAAAGTGTTGCTTTCTTCAACTGTGATTACACCTTCTTTACCAACTTTGTCCATTGCTTCTGCGATGATGCCACCAACTTCAGCATCTCCTCCTGCAGAAATAGACGCAGTGGATGCAATTTGTTCTTTGGTTTCAACATCTTTTGCCATGTCTAATAATTTGGCAACAATTTTTTCAACAGCTGTTTCAATGCCACGTTTTAATGACATTGGATTTGCACCTGCTGCCACGTTTCTTAAGCCTTCGCGAACTAATGCTTGGGCAAGAACTGTTGCGGTAGTTGTTCCGTCTCCTGCAACGTCATCAGTTTTCTTGGCTACTTCTTTAACAAGGTCAGCACCAATTTTTTCGTATGGATCTTCCAAATCAATTTCTTTAGCAATGGAAACACCATCATTAGTAATTGTTGGGGCTCCCCATTTCTTTTCCAAAACGACGTTACGTCCCTTTGGTCCAAGGGTGACGCGAACTGCGTCGGCCAAAATATTCATGCCACGTTCCATGGAACGTCTGGCGTCTTCGTCAAAAGCGATCATTTTCGCCATTGTTAGGTTCCTTCTTTAAGAGATAGTTTTTGTCACTCTCATAGGTCGAGTGCTAAATACAATTTTGGCACTCAGGGCTT
>JBJOKB010000053.1:0-12815 GCA_046046315.1 Actinomycetota bacterium
TTCCCTCAAGAGAAAATCGTTTTTGACCAACATATTTAGTGTGTAAGAATTTTTCAAACGCTTCTGCGGCATTTAGTCTTCTTAAGATTCTTAGTTGTTCTTGTCGATCCATTCTTTCGTGCGGCTTTTCAATTCTTTCTTGAATCCACTTTCTTTCCTCTGGTTCTTGAATATGCATGTATTCCACACCAATGCTTCTGGTGTAGGAATCTTGTAAGCGGTTTAAAATATCGCGAAGTTTCATAAACGGAACGCCACCAAAACCACCAGTTGCAAATTCTCGCTCTAGATCCCAAACACTTAAACCGTGATTTACCATTCTTAAATCAGGATGAGTTCGCTGTGCGTACTCTAAAGGATTTGTGTCTGCGATTAAATGACCGCGAACTCGGTAATAATGAATTAATTCTTGTACACGAGCAACTTTGTTGATGTCTTGATCGTGAGTCGTTGCAATATCAACAGCCCAAACATATGGCTTATAAGGAACTTCAAGAGAAGTGAAAATGTCTTCGTAAAAATTATTTTTACCAAGCAGTAACTCGCTAATTCTCTTTAAGAATTCACCACTTTGTGCACCTTGAATTATTCGATGATCATATGTAGAAGTCAAAGTTATGACTTTGCTAATTGCTTGTCTAGCTAAAGTTTCAGGAGCTGCTCCTTGCCATTCAGTTGGATAATCAAGAGCACCAACTCCAATAATTGCTCCTTGACCTTCCATCAACCTTGGAACTGAATGTTGAGTACCAATTGTTCCTGGATTTGTAACACTTATTGTTGTTCCTTGAAAATCTTCAACTGTCAATTTCCCAGCTCGAGCTCGTTTAACTAAATCATCGTAAGTTGACCAAAATTGTGCAAAATCTAAAACATCTGCATATTTAATATTTGGTACAAGCAGTTGTCTAGTGCCATCTGGTTTTGCAAGGTCAATTGCTAATCCCAAACCAACATGTGGATATTTAATAATTGCTGGTTTGTCTTCAATAACTGTGTAGGCAGTATTCATTTCTTTTATGTCTGCAACAGCTTTTGCTACAGCATAAGCAATTATGTGAGTAAAAGAAACCTTTCCGCCTCGTCTGCGAGCTAAGTGATTGTTTATAAAAGTTCTATTTTCTTGCAATAAAATTGCAGGAACACTTCGAACAGAAGTTGCAGTCGGAACTTTGAGACTTACTTCCATATTTGTTACAACTCTTGCTGAAGTTCCACGAATTATTTCTGTCACAGGATCATTTGAGGAAGGTATTTCAATTACTTTTTTTCTAATTGGAACTATTTGTTCAGCTGGTTTTTTTGCAATAGGTTCAACTACTGGGTTAGTGTTTTTAACTTCATTGGCAATTTTTGCTGAGTTTCTTTCAGTGGGGGAATAGTCTCCAAAAAATTCCCACCAGGATGGATCTACAGAGTTTTTATTGTTCAAATACTGCTGATATATCTCATCGACTAACCATTCATTTGGCCCAAAACCTGCGCTGGAAGGGTTCTTTGGCGCTTCACCTGACATGTTGGCTGTCACGACCTCTTTCGTTTTTAAGCCGTATCTCTAGCGTAATAGTTATGTCAAAGATGCGTGATTTTGCATCTAGTAGCAGGCTTAGAGGATGAGTGGAGAACATAATCCCGGGGCGACGGTTGTTGATAACGCACCTTTAGTTGCTGGTTCCTTAACAAATCAAGTGGCAGTTGTTACAGGCGGTAGCCGAGGAATCGGTTTCGCTGCCTCGTTGGGTTTAGCAAAACTTGGTGCACACGTCGTAATAATTGGGCAAAATGCAGCCAATGTAGCTAGAGCTTCAGAAGAAATTAACGCACAAGGATTCAAATGCGATGGATTTGTTTGCGATGTTTCGAATTCCGATCAAATGGATGAAGTCGGCTCACAAATTTTAGATAAATTCACCCCAACTATTTTGGTTAATTCTGCTGGAGTGATGAGTGAGAAAACTGCTAAAACTTTAAAAACAAGTATTTCTGAATGGAATCGAGTTTTATCAATTAATTTAACAGGAGTTTTTAATTCAATAAGAGTTTTTGGACCAGCAATGGTGGAAAACCGCATGGGAAGAATCATTAATGTTAGCGCTTGTTTAGGTCGAATGTCAGGACCTGGAACAAACGGTGGACTTGCTCCATACCGAATTTCAAAAGCGGCAGTGAATGCATTAACAAAAAATTTTGCAGCAGAAACAGGAAATGGAAGACGTGGAGTTTTTGTTGACGTGATGTGTCCAGCACATTGCCAGACTGACATGGGTGGACCTGATGCCCCTCGCACTGCTGAACAAGGTGCAGAAACTATTTTATGGCTTGCCTCAAGACAAATAAGTGAAAATACTCAAACAGGTTTTCTGTGGGAAGATCGAGCAATAGTTCCCTGGTAAAGATTCATGAGGATTATCTGCCCCATTTAGTATGCAATTGATTAATTAAAGTTTTAAGGTTTCTTATCTAGGAGCCTGATGACGAATCAAATAGTTTCAAATAACTCAATTAATAATTTGATTATTGATGAAAGCATTGAAGAAATTTGGATCAACGGACCTGGACATATTTTTGTAGCAAAAAATGGAATTTCTGAATTGACAAGTTTAGTACTCACTGAAAATGAATTGACGGTGATCATCGAGCAATTACTGAGAAATAGTGGAAGAAGGCTTGATATCTCCCATCCCTTTGTTGATGCAACACTTCCAGATGGGAGCCGGTTGCATGCAGTAATTCCAGATGTCACCAAAAAATGGCCAGCAATAAATATAAGAAAATTTGGAACGAAAACACCAAATATTGAAGTTTTGATTGAGAAAAAAATGATTGATCAAGAAACGGCAATTAAATTGACAGAACTGGTAAAAAATTCAAAAAATATATTGATTAGCGGAACAACTGGGGCTGGCAAGACAACATTTATGAGTGCCTTACTTAATACACTGCCACCAACAACTCGGATCATTACATGCGAAGAAGTGTTTGAAATAAAACTAAATTCAAGCGATTGGGTGGCGCTTCAAACAAGGGAAATTAATTTAGAGTCGAAAGGTGAAATTACCTTAAGAAGATTGATTAGAGAAGCATTGAGAATGAGACCTGATCGGTTAATTCTTGGAGAGGTAAGGCAAGCAGAAGCACTTGATCTGCTCATTGCATTAAACAGCGGCATGTCAGGTATGGCAACAATTCACGCAAATTCTGCGAGAGATGCTTTAGAGAAATTGACACTTCTTCCCCTTTTAGGCGGTCCAAACATTCAAGCTGAGTTTGTTCGTAAAACTGTTGGACAAGTAATTGACGTAATTGTTCATTTAGAGAGAGACCAACAGGGAGAGAGAAAAGTCACAGAAATTATTGAAATAACAGGCGAATCTTCAGCAAGTAGTTTTGGCATAAAAAAATTGTTTCAAACTGGCTCTAATGTGAGAAATTTGACAAGGGTTATATGATTAAAAATACTTTATTTAATTTAATTTTTTTAGTTATTGGATTCTGGATTATTATTTTTGGATTTTGGCTTGATATAGACTTTTTTAAAATTTACTCAATAGAACAAAAGATAAGGCAAATAAAAGATAACTCAAGAATTTCTATATTAATTTTTGCTATAGGACTTACTCTTGCCTATATTTCAAAAATTATAATTCTTGTTCCTGCAACGTTAGTTTTTTCATTTTTAATTCCTAGAATTTTGTTAAGACAAAAAAAATCTAAAATTCAGGATAAGAAAATGCAACAGTGGATCATCTTCATCGATGATTTATCCAGCAGTATCAGAGCGGGATTTACGTTAAGTGAAGGATTATTGCAAGCACTTTCAAATAGTGACGAGCCATTAAAAAGTGATTTTCACGAGGCAATTTTTGAATTTCAAAGATCAGGTGAAATATCTAAAGTTATGGAAATATTGCGAAAAGAAATTAAAGATGCTGTGGGAGTTTCTGCTTTAAGAATACTTTCCGTCGTTTTGAAAACAGGAGCCAATGATTTAGCTAGTTCTTTAACAATACTTTCCAATTCTTCTCGGGAGACTCTAAATCTGATTCAAGATTTAAAGGCTAAGCAATCATGGGTAATAAATGGAGCTCGAATTTCAATTATCGCTCCTTGGCTTATTTTGTTAGTACTTTGGACACAAGAGAATGTTCGATTGGCTTATCAAAATCTGACAGGGCAATTTATTTTGATTTTGGTAGCAATAGTTGGTGCTGTTGGTTATTCAGCTATGAAAAGAATCGGAAAACTTGAATTCATGAGAAATGTTGAATTATCATGAGTGAATTTTATCTACTATTCAGTCTATTATCCTCAATATTTATTGGAATTAGATTCATGAGTAATCAAAATATAAAATTGGATAAAAGAATACGTGGATTTATATCAACAAAAAAAGCAGTGGAAGAAATCATTAAAGTGAGATATGTTAAAAGATTTAGATTTAAAAAAAATACAATTAATCTTGAAAATATTGCTGCTAGTGCAGAATTTGCAGATTTATTTGCTGTTGCATTAATTTCTGGACTGAACCCTAGGGCAAGTCTTGAAAATATTCTTGAATTATTGCCTGGTGAATTTAAACAGGGAATGAGAAAAGCTTCTAAAGAAAATTCTTTTGGAAAACCTTTAATGGTTGCCTTATTAGACATGACAGAGAGCAAAGAAACCGAGGTGCTAAAACCATTGATTCGTCAGATGGAATTAGCAACTAATCGAGGCACGCCGCTAGCGGAAGTTTCAAGAAATTTTGCAATTGACCAGCGAAATAAATTAAAAAATCAATTGACGAAGCAAGCGGCAAGCAAGGAAATCTCTATGTTATTTCCAGTTGTGTTTGTGGTTCTCCCTTCAGTGTTAGCAGTTGCTATCTATCCCGCGCTAACAGTTTTACAACAACTTGGATAAAGGAGAATAATGAAAAAAATTTTTAAATTAATTTATAAAAACGAAAACGGTGACGTACCAGGATGGGTTTTGGTAACAGTAATGACTGCAGGCTTAGTTGCAGCGTTATGGGTTGTCGCGGACACAGCTTTAGCCGCAATGTTTAGTAAGGCAGTTGAATCTGTATCTAGACCGTAGTGATGAAGAGGAAAAGGGCAGCGCGGTAGTTAGCTTTGCTCTGGTAACCCCATTGATCATTTTCGTTTCGGTATCACTGATTCAGATGATTTTACTTTTAATCACTTATGCGACTATTTCAACGGCTTCTGAACGGGGAGCAAGATTGTTGACCATGGGTAAGAGCAAAATTTATGCGCAACAAAAAATGAACGAAGAATTAAATAAATTTCGGTTCTTTAGAATTGAGCCAGAAATTAACATAAGTCAAACAAAAATAGTGGATGAGCAATTTCTTGAAATAGAGATTACGGCTCCAGTAAAAATATTTTTTGGAGTAAATCTGGAATTAAAGTCTATTAGCCATGGATACTAATACATCAAAAGGAAATGTTGTTATTGAGTTCTCAGTCTATATTTTTGTGGTTATCACATTTATTTCAATTTTTATTGATTTTTTTCAGTTATCAATTAAATTAAATAATTCAAACAAAATGGGAAATTTAATTTCTTATAGGTTATCAAAAACACCAAAGTCTATTATTTATTGGAGTCAAGAATCTGTAAAACAAGAAATTCTTAATCGGTACAACCTAAATACTTTTACGTACCAAATTCAGTGCTCACCCGTAAATTGCAGCACTGCTCCCGAGTCGGTAGAAGTGGTAATTAACGGAAATTTTTGGATGCTCGGATTCAATATTCCAATCAATATCTCAAAACAGGCAGCGATAAGTAAATTTACCGAATTATGATTCAAAAGCAAAATGGCACGATTTTAATAATTTTTGTAGGACTTCTTTCGGTGTTTATTGCATCGACTATTTGTGTGATTAATATAAATTCTGTTGTGAGCCAACAGCAATATTTAAGAAATGTAGTAGATCAAGCTACTTTAATAGGCGTAAATCAAATTGATTTAAATCATTACTACAATTATGGAATTTCTAGAGAGTTAATCCTAGATGCACCTGAAGTAAAGAAAGCTGTTTCAAATTATATATATAAGAGTTATTTAAATTCGGAAATTTTGCACTTGGACATTTCAACAAATAGTGGCGAGGTGGAAGTTTACCTTGAAAAGCGGTCGAAATTACCTTTTGATCTTGGGATAAATTTTGTCAAAATCAGCGCTTTAGCTCGTGCGAAATTACAGGCAAAATAGGTAGGGAATTGGTTTGACATTAGACTAAAGGAATTATGGCTGAAGATATTATTCAAAATTTAGATGAATTAAGTTCAACATTATTGACTATTGAAAAAGTGCTTAATCTTGAAAATATGAAAAATGAGATCAAAGAACTTGAAATTCAAGCATCTGCCCCAAATCTTTGGGATGACCCAGCTTCGGCGCAACTTGTGACAACAAGATTGTCTTTTTTGCAAAATGAATTAAAGAAGGTTTTAGCATTAAGACAGCGCCTTGATGACGTGAAAGTTTTAATTGACTTAGCTACTGAAGAAGATGACTCTGCGGCATTGGCGGATGCGAAAAATGAAGTAAATAATTTAATTCCTGCAATTCGAGAAATGGAAGTAAGAACTCTTCTATCAGGCGAATACGATTCTCGTGAAGCATTAGTAACAATTCGTTCCGAAGCAGGAGGAGTGGACGCTGCTGATTGGGCTGAAATGTTACTAAGAATGTATTTACGTTATTGCGAAAGACAAAATTGGAAAACTGATGTTTACGAAACCTCCTATGCAGAAGAAGCGGGAATAAAATCTGCAACTTTTGCCGTTCATGCTCCATATGCCTATGGAACACTTTCTGTAGAGCAAGGTACGCATCGTTTAGTGAGAATTTCACCTTTTGATTCTCAAAGCAGACGGCATACAAGTTTTGCCGGTGTTGAAGTGGTTCCGGTTGTAGATAAAAGTGATCAGATTGAGATATCAGATGACGAAATTAGAGTTGATGTTTACAGATCTTCTGGACCAGGCGGACAAGGAGTTAACACGACTGACTCTGCAGTAAGAATCACACATATTCCATCTGGAATTGTTGTTTCATGTCAAAATGAGAGAAGTCAATTACAAAATAAGGCAACGGCATTAGCTGTATTGCAATCTAAATTATTGGAAAAACGACATCAAGAAGAACAAGCAAAAATTGATGCGCTAAAAAACTCAACTTCTGGTTCCTGGGGAAATCAAATGAGATCATATGTATTAGCGCCTTACCAATTGGTAAAAGATTTACGCACCGATTACGAAACTGGAAATCCAGCTGCGGTTCTTGATGGCGACCTTGATGGATTTATTGAAGCCGGGATTCGCTGGCGCAAACAACACTCAAATTAGATAAGTAGTCAACGCCACAGCCTCCTCGAGGCGAGTCTCACGCGTATCTCCAGTTTCACCCGATAATCTCAAAAGTGGAGACAAAATGATCAAATTTGAAAACGTCACTATGACATACCGCAAAGACGGTAATCCTGCGCTCAATAACGTCTCCTTTGAAATTGCCGATGGTGAATTTGTGTTTTTGGTTGGTCAATCAGGTGCAGGAAAATCAACAATCTTACGACTATTAATTAGAGAAGAGAGCGCGCAAGAAGGCACAGTCTTAATTGATGAGATCAATATAGGAATGTTGCCAGAAAAAGAAGTACCTAAATTAAGAAGAAATATTGGAATGGTTTTCCAAGACTTTCGCTTATTACCTGAAAAAACAGTTGCCGAAAATGTTGCATTTGCACTTCAGGTATTAAATAAATCCCCAGAAGAAATAAAACAAACAGTTCCTGCTGTTTTGGATCTGGTTGGACTTTTAGATAAAGCCAATAGAAGACCTGATCAACTTTCTGGTGGAGAACAACAAAGAGTGGCAATTGCAAGAGCTTTAGTAAATAGACCTGCAATTTTGATGGCTGATGAACCAACTGGAAACTTAGACCCTGACACCTCTGTTGAAATCATGAGATTGCTAGATCAAATTAATAAAGCAGGAACAACTGTAATCATGGCAACCCATGACGCCGGAATCGTTGATCAGATGAGAAAACGAGTTATTGAAATTACCGGCGGAGCAATTATTCGAGATCAAGCTCAAGGAGTTTACGGATACTCATGAGCCCATTTATGACCAGAGTTAGATTTGTCCTTGGCGAAGTTTGGCAAGGAATCAGTAGAAGTATTACTTTAACGATTGCATTGATAGCTACATTTGCAATTTCACTATCTTTATTAGGCGTATCTTTGTTAGTGGGATCACAAGTTAATGAAATGAAAGATTATTGGTTTGATAAAGTTGAAGTTTCAATTTTCTTGTGTACTTCAGGAAGCGACACGCCTTCATGCTCAGCAGGTCCAGCAACCGAAGAACAAAAATCTCAAATTAGAACTGATTTAGAAGCAATGCAACCTCTAGTTGCAGAAATTTTCTTTGAAAGCCAACAGGATGCCTACGACAGATTTATTGAGAGGTTTAAAGCTTCTCCTATTTCAGCAAACGTAACTCCTGATCAACTTCCAGAGAGTTTTAGAATTAAATTATCAAACCCACAAGAATTCACTACAGTTGTAAATAAGTTTTTGAGCAGACCAGGTATTGAAGCAGTCCGTGATCAAAGAGCAACCTTAAGTAAACTTTTCAGCGTGCTTGGTGGATTACAAGCATTAGCTTTTGGTTTTGCAGTCACCATGTTAGTTGTCACGTCACTTTTGGTGGGAAACACAATTCGAGTTACGGCGTATGCTCGCAGGCGAGAAATTGGAATTATGAGATTAGTTGGTGCCTCCAAGATGGCACTTCGATTACCGTTTTTACTTGAGGCAATTTTTGGTGCTTTAGTTGGTGGAATTTTTGCCACCTTAATTCTCAGCATAATTAAGGGTTATTTGGTGGATAAAGTAATTGCGACATCATTTACTTTCACTTCATTCTTTGGTTGGGGTTCGGTAGTAAGCGCATCTTTAATCTGCATATTTTCTGGAACTTTATTGGCATTCATTACAGCTTGGTTTGGAATCGCCAAACATTTGAAAGTTTAGGCTTTTTATGAAGTCTAAATTGAGAAGTTTCTTCGTTCTGTTGTTTTCAATTTCACTAATTTTTACTTCAGTTTCTGGTTCACAAGCATTGCCTAAAAATATCGATGACGACGTAAACGCTGCTCAGCAGGAACTAGAAAGTGCAAGTGCTCTTGTTCGAGAAGTTGCAGCAGAACTCGCAGAGATTAGAAAACAACTTCCAATTGCGGAAGCTAAACTAAAAAAAGCACGCGAAGAACTAGCTGTTGCTAAAGAAAAAGATCGTATAGCCGCTGAAAAACTTGCAGAACTTGAGAATCAACTTCAAATAACCCAGAAGAATTATGACGAAACGAAAAGTTACGTCGCCGATGTGGCAAGAAGCCTTTATCAAGAAGGACCTTTAGCAACTCTAAATATTTTACTTGGTTCAACAGATCCCAATGATTTCAATCAAAAATTAATGGACATGCAAACCTATCTTGGGAATCAAAATGAAAAACTTGCTCAACTTGAAACTATAAAAGCGCAACTTGAGACAGAGCAGGCCGCAGTTGCTGCCCAGAAAGTTATTTTGGAACAACAAAAAGCAGAAGCCTTAGTTGCTGCGCAAAAAGCCAAAGCAGCAGAAGAGGAAGTATTAAGGCTCATCGCAAAGCAAAAAGCAGCGTTAGCTAAAGCTGAAAGTGAACGAGAAGCAACAAGAAAACGTTACGAACAATTAAAAGCTGAGCAAATTCGACTTCAACAATTGGCAAGACTTCGTGCAGGTTTAGGTGGAACTATGGCTGGAGAGCTTTATTGGCCAGTCCAAGGTGCAAGATTTAGTCAAGGAGTTGGGGCAAGAAGACATCCAGTTTATGGATACAGATCTTGTCACACAGGAATTGATTTAGCAGCAGGAACGGGAACTCCCATTGCAGCAGCAGCAACAGGAATTGTTACAGCTGTCACAACACTTCGCGCATATGGTCGCGTCGTAGTTATCGCACATAATGGTGGACTTTCAACAATGTATGCACACCTTTCAAGATTTAATGTCAACGTCGGACAAGGTGTTGCGGTGGGCGACACAATTGGATTTGTTGGTTCTTCTGGTTGGTCAACGGGTCCACATTTGCATTTTGAGGTTCACGTAAACGCAACTCCATTTAATCCAATGGGTTGGTTTGGTGCACCAAAAACTCCAGTTGTTTGCTAAAAATACTTTTCAATTAATTTTCCCTCACAAAATAGGCGTCGCCTACAATTAATACATGAACAAAAAGCAGCCCCTTAACACCTTCCTCATGGTAGTAATAGGTGTAATTTTTGCTGCCGGTTTTATTTTGGGGTCATTTTTCAATAGAGACAATTCGAATTCTGTGCTCGATGAAGCACTAAACAAAATTTTGAAAAATACTTCAACTCAAACAAATGAGGAATCTTTACAACGTGCTGCCATTGAAGGAATGCTTAGATCTTTAGGTGATAAATGGAGTCAATACTTACCTGAAGTAAGTGCTACTACATTTGAAAAATCTGTTGAAGGTCAATATTCGGGAATCGGAGTTTGGTTAAGAAGCGATGAATCCGGTTCAGTTGGAATTGCAGGAATTGTTCCAACATCTCCAGCTGAGTTCGCCAAACTTCAAGACGGGGATTTAATTCAATCAGTTGATGGAGTTTTAACTAAAGACAAGAGTTTGCAAGAAGTTGCGAAATTACTTTCCGGCAAACCAAACACAACTTCAATTTTAGCCGTGAGTCGAGGATCAGAAGCCTTAACTTTTTCAGTAAAGCGAACCGAGATGCGTAATAACCCAGTTACTTTAAAAAAATTAGCAAACGATGTCATGTTGATTTCAATAAGTGAATTTACAAGAGGTAGTGCAAGTTCAATGCGAGCTGCATTAGCAGCAAGTGGAAATAAGAGAAATGGTGTTATTTTAGATTTAAGAGGTAACCCCGGTGGATTACTTGTTGAAGCGACAGATGTTGCTGGGGCATTTCTAAATGGTGGTTTAGTTGTTGAATTCTACAAACCTGGAAAGTCTTCTGAAATTTTTAATGCAATAGGTGATGGAGATTCAAAAACTCCATTAGTTGTATTAGTAGATCGAGGAACTGCCTCAGCGGCCGAAATTGTTTCTGCTGCATTACAGGACAGAAATCGAGCAGTAATAGTGGGCGAGAGAACTTTTGGTAAAGCAGCAGTTCAAGATTTAACTGAATTATCAAATGGAGCTGCAGTTGAATTAACTATTGGTTACTACTTAACCCCAAGTGGCAAACGATTAGATGGTAAAGGATTAGATCCTGACATTGTTGTTTCGCCAAATGAGTCCAAACAAGTAGCAGAAACCCGCGCTTTACAAGTGTTGCAAGGACTAATTGCAAGTACCGGATTAGGTGATTAGTCATGAAAGAAAAAGGTAAAAAACTTGTTGCCCAAAATAAAAAAGCCCGACATGATTATTCAATTGAGGATGTAATTGAGGCTGGAATTGTTCTTGTAGGCACTGAAGTTAAATCACTTCGAGAGGGAAGAGCCAGTCTTGTTGATGGTTTTGCCCAAATTAAAAACGGTGAAGTTTGGCTACATAATGTGCATATTCCTGAGTATGACGCAGGAACTTGGACTAATCATGAACCTCGAAGAATTAGAAAACTACTTGTTAATAGATTAGAAATAACGAGACTTTCAAAAGCTTTGCATGATTCTGGAAACACACTTGTACCTTTAAGTATTTATTTCAAGGACGGCAGAGCCAAGATTGAACTAGCCGTTGCCAAGGGACGTAAAGAACACGACAAAAGACAGGCTTTAAGAGAAAAAGCAGATAAGCGAGAAGTAGCCAAGGCGGTAGGCCGTCGCTCAAAGGGTGTAGAATAAAGAGTTCACAAAGAAGAGAAAACTTTTTGTGAATGAAATACAACTCAATAGGGGGTGAACGGTTTCGACAACAGTGAATCGCGTTAGGTGAAGCGGGCCGAGGTTCAAGGCAGAACTCGTAAACCATGTCTTGAAAAAACAAGTGCAAATAAATCTCGCACTGACTTTGCTCTAGCTGCTTAAAGTAGCTTTAGCCATAAAGTCCGTCAGCTCAGAAGTTCCTTCGATCTGAGATCTGGCGTCGAAAGAAGGATCACTAACTAGTCGGGTTACGAGATTAGTTAGAAAATCAAACAGTAACTGTGACCGTGTTGCTAGCAAGGCCACGAGTAACTAGCAGGTCAAGAACACATAATTGTGGATGCGCCCGGAGAAGCCCTAGTACGACGCTGATGGACGCGGGTTCAAATCCCGCCACCTCCACCGAAACAAATCATGTGCCCACAAATAATTTGTGGGCACATTTACTTTTTATACACATTTCGAATGCCCCATTGGCACCTGCTGCATCAAATGCCGTAGGCTCATAAGTGGTTGCAAGTTAATGATTTATGCAAGGTGTCTTAGATGCCGCGCAAGTCAGCGGCGAACACCCCGTGAAGGCAAAAGCATTGAGCGGTTCATCAACAAAAAGCAGGAGAAATAAATATGCCACAAGGCAGCGTCAAATGGTTTAACTCAGAAAAGGGCTTTGGATTCTTAGCTCCAGATGGAGGCGGACCAGACGTGTTCGTGCATTACTCAGCAATTCAATCTGATGGTTATCGTTCATTGAACGAAGAACAAAGAGTTGAATTCGATATCACCGAAGGCCAAAAAGGTCCACAAGCCGCAAACGTGCGACCACTTTAGACCAAGGACTTCATAAAAAAGACCCGCTAAGAAATTAGCGGGTCTTTTACTTTTA
>JBJOKB010000069.1:0-11191 GCA_046046315.1 Actinomycetota bacterium
ATTGTTTCGGTAAATCTCATCGCTACAAGTCCCATAAGAGATGTTGTGATTACCAAAACTTCTGGAATATGCCATTTATCCGGACGATAATTAGAACGAGATGCATTCTTTCCCGCAATCCAAAGTGCAAGAAAAGAGAGTGAAATTCCAATTAAAGTAGTCAAAACTCCAATATTTGATTGACTAAATACACCTAATAAACCGGCTAAGCCAAAAAGTATTCCTAAGAGACCAAGCAACATCAAAATATTGGTTATTAATCTGGTGTTTTTACTTTGATGAATCTTTCTGCCATATCCTCGAGAATCCATAGCAGAAGCAAGTAAAAGTGCTCTTTCCATTGCACCTTCTAAAACAGGAATAAATGTTTTCGCTAAAGCTTTAATTCCTTTTGTTTTTCGGCCTCTTAAATATTGAGCATCCCTAACTCTTTTGGCATCAAATGCTAATTGCGGTGCAAAAGTTAAAGCAACAACTATTGCCAAACCAACTTCATAAAGTGCAGCAGGAATAGATTTGAGCAATCTAGTTGGTGAAGCTAAAGATTGAGCCCCTCCAATACAAATCAAAATTGTGGCAAGTCTTAAACCTTCTTGAAATGCGTAATAAACGGTATTGGCTTTGATCTCACCGCCTAATTTAACTCCAGCAAAAAAACTTGGTAAATCTATTTCTGGAAGAGTAAATAACAAAGTATCCCCAAAAATATCAGGAGTAATAATTACTAAAAACATTCTTATTACAATCACAAATCCTGCAGCTATTAAATAACCTTTTATTGATCTTGCCCATGGTGCATCGCTCTTTCTAAATTTCACTACCAGTAGTACCACTGCGATTATTGAAACGAGAAAAATTGGATTTGTTGTTCCTGCTGCCATGGCTGACAAAAATATTGCCCATAACCACCAAGCACCCGAATGCAGGAAACGACTTTCAGATAAAGACAATGGCTTATGCCATCTGCGGGGGGCAGATGGCATAAGAGTCTTATTATTTTGCAATTTATTTATTTCTTTTTACGCATTTTCAGAATAATTGCAAAAGCAACAATTAGAACCGCTGCTAATCCAATTAGTTGAAGATTTGTATTAGAAGGCTCAGCAACTTCTTCAGCTGTTGTGACAACTGTTGGCGTATCTTCTGCTGTGGCCATTTCTGTTGGATCAGTTGTTGTTGAAGCAATTTCTAATCCACATTCTTCTTTTGGATATCCACTGATTCCACAAACAAACCTATCATTGGCTCTAATTTCAAGGTTTGTGGCATTTAATGCATCAGCTGCAGTTTGACCTTCGTTAACGGTCACACAACTTACAACATTTGGAGATGGTGGAGTTTCACCTTCAGGTGCAATTGATTGGTCGTTGTAATCAACCACAACTGCAACTCTTAGTGCACCTGCTTGTTCTGAAGTGTCTGGACAAAGTTCAGCAAATACTGCACTTTCACTTGGTGGCAGTCCATTGTCAGAACCAGTAATTGCAAATTTAAATCCAACAACCATTTGATCTGTTGCTAAAGAATTTTCTTTATCAGCAGCACCAAAATTTGCAAATGACCAAGAGTCATTTGTTGTCACCCAATATGTCCAATATCGATAGTCAGCAGCATTTGCTGGCGTTATTGAAAAAAGGGAAGTGAAAATACTTGCAATAAAAATTATTGCAATATTTCTTTTTAATTGCTTCATTCGATTCTCCTCATGCTTTTGGCCGTAGGTGAGCGAAATGAGCGAGGCTTAAGAATCAAGAATCTAAATACAAAACCCTTTGCATCAAATAGATACAAAGGGAAGGTGGATCTAGAAAAACAATCCGGCCTGCCCCGTTTTCCTCGACGGTGCGTTGGACGACTCATTCCTTGTTAGGTAATCCGACTTGTCATTTGGCACCAAATTTTCATTTGGTGAATGACCCACGGTTGCGGGACAGTGCCGGTATCCGACCGGCTTCCCCTTTTACAAGGAACAGGTTTTCTTGCTTGAAGCACAACTTACCGGTGAGTAGTAGGGACCAGTCAATGGCAAAGCAGTGGTGAGTTGTGAAACTATTTATATAAGGCATAACAAGTTGTCGCGGGGGCACACTTGAAACTGCCTTGGAAGCAGGATTTTAGTCACATGGCATTTACTTGGGTTTATTTAGATGAGGCTGGAAAACCAGTTGCTGAACTTCCTAAAGAAGCAGTGATTGCAGAATTCAAAACCAGAGCAGAAGCTGAAGACTGGTTAACAATTAATTGGAGAGTTTTACTAAAGGGTGGAGTTCACCAAGTATCACTTTGGGATGGAACTGAATTGGCCATGGAAAACATGAGCCTTCACCCAGCATAAAAAAACTACTTAATCTCTTTAGGTGCTCCACCAATTTTTACAACTGCAGGTGGAATTCTTAAAGAACGCAATTGCAATGCACGCATCAGCCCATAAAATATGGCGCCTTTTCTTTCCTTTGGATCAGAGTAGTTTTGATTAATTTCTTTCTTTATTTTGAAAGCTAATAACACTTCATCAACAATTGTGCCAAGCATCATGGCTAACCACAAGAAATAAACAACACGAGCAACTGTTGGATTTGGAATTAAGGATAAGACCAAAACAACTAATGCAAGTGGTAAAAATAGTTCACCAAAGTGCCAGCGTGAATCCACTAAATTCCTGACATGTCTTCTAACTGGACCTTTATCCCTAAATGGCATGGCCCATTCTTCACCGCGATTCATTGCTAAACGAGCTTCAAGTCTTTGCTCGCGAGCACGTTGACGAACTGCTTTTTTTGCCTCTTTAGAATCGCGCGGAACTTTTAAAGCTTTTTTGCGTGCTGCTTCGGCATCTTTACGTTTAGGAGTTGGTTCAGATTTCATAATTATTTTCCAGATTAGCAGGTTTTGTTATACCCCAGGCAATGCCAACATTTGATTGAGGGCAATGCGGGCATACGCCTTGGTATCTTGGTCAACTTTGATCTGATTAACAATGTTTCCAGTAACCAGGTTTTCTAATGAGGCAACAAGATGAGGCAAGTCAATGCGATTCATGGTTGAGCAATAACAAATTGTTTTGTCTAGAAATGAAATATTTTTATCGGGAAATTCTCGAGCTAAACGTCGAACCAAATTAAGTTCAGTTCCAACAGCCCAACTGGTTCCAGGACTTGATGCCTTAATAGTTTTAATGATGCCTTCAGTGGAAGCAACCACATCGGCAGCTTCTGCAACTTCGTTGACACATTCTGGATGAACAATAATTTTGACATCTTTAATTTGCTCTCGAACATCAATAACTGATTTCATATTAAATCTGGCGTGGACAGAGCAATGTCCCTTCCACAGAATCATTTTGGCGTTTACCAATTGAGAATCAGTTAAACCTCCACGAGGTTTTCGAGGATCAAAAACAACACAATCTTCCTTTTTCAAACCAAGTTTCATCACGGCAGTGTTTCTACCTAAATGTTGATCAGGTAAAAATAAAACTCTTTCACCTTTTGCAAAAGACCATTCCAATGCTTTCTGGGCATTGGAAGATGTGCAAACAGTTCCACCATTTTTTCCAGTAAAACCTTTAATGGCTGCAGTTGAGTTCATATAAACAACTGGGACAGTGGTTTTTGCAATTCCTAAATCTTCTAATACAGACCAACAAATTTCAACTTGACTAATTTCGGCCATGTCTGCCATGGAACACCCTGCTGCTAAATCAGGAAGAATTACATTTTGTAAATCAGATGTGAGAATGTCAGCACTTTCTGCCATAAAGTGCACGCCACAAAAAACTATGTAATCTGCTTCAGGTCTGGCTGCTGCATCTTTAGCAAGTTTGAATGAGTCACCAGTTGTGTCAGCAAATTGAATTACTTCATCTCTTTGATAATGATGCCCCAAAATAAATAATCGATCACCTAATTTTTCTTTTGCCACAAGGGCACGTTTTACAAGTTCGGGAGCAGAAGCACGAGGTAACTCTCCTGGGCACTCAACACCTTTTTCAGTATTTGGATCTGAAAAATTTCCCAAAAGATGCAGCAACGGAGTTGCTGCAGGTTCAGTCCATGTTGGTGCCATGTACTAATCGTGTCATGTTCTACTAATGTTCGCGAGGTGCGCATAGTTATAGCCCCCGACTCATTTACCGGGACCCTTACGGCTGCCCAAGCGGCGTTAGCCATAAAAACTGGTTGGGAAAAAACAACAAAAGCAGATTTCTTTTTAGCGCCAATGAGTGATGGCGGTCCAGGATTTATCGATGCCATTGAATTTGGTTTTGGTGGACATAAATCTCATCATCAAGTAACTGGTTTAGAAGGAACAACCATTACAGCGCCACTTTTAATTGTAGGAAAGACTGCATACATAGAATCCCATTTGGTGGTGGGCCCACAATTTATAACCAAACAACCAAGAACTCCAGATAAATACACCTCTCGAGGAATTGGTGAATTAATCAATATCGCTTTGAAAGAAAATTGCCAAACAATATTTGTAGGAATTGGCGGCACAGCTTCCATTGATGGTGGAGTTGGAATTCTAGAAACAGTTAATCAAGAAAAACTTGGTGATGTTGAATTAGTGGCAGCAACTGATGTCGATGTTTTACTACTTGGTAACAGAGGAGCTGCTCGAGGTTTTGGAGAACAAAAAGGAGCAAGCAAGGATCTAATCGAAGAGTTAGAAAAGAAACATGAATTGTTAGCCAAAAATACTCCAAAACGAAAAGACAATAAAGATGCATCTTTAATGCTTGGGGCAGGCGCAGGGGGTGGAATTGGTTTTGGTCTGATGGCTTTAGGTGCAAACAGAGTCAGTGGATTAGAACTTGTAACTGAATCATTTGATTTAGCAAATGAAATAGCAAATAGTGATTTGGTCATTACCGGAGAAGGAAAACTTGATTGGCAAACTTTAAGAGGCAAAGTAATTACTGGAGTCGCAGAAATCGCAAATCAAAGTGCAATTTCATGTTTAGCACCTTGTGGCCAAGTGATTGCAGGAAAAAGAGAATTAGCTGCCGCTGGAATTGTTGGAGCCTATGGCTGTATCGAAGAAGGCGAAGAATTACCCGAAGACCCATTTATGGCCCTGGTTTTCCTCGCGGAGCGGGTCAGCAGGACATGGTCGCAATAACGTGGCAATATAGATAGTGAAAGAAAGGTAAACATGTCAGCAGAAACCACTAACACCCAAGGTGTTTTATTAACCGATGTTGCAACAACAAAAGTTCGTACCCTTCTTAGTCAAGAAGGAAGAGATGATTTAGCTCTTCGAATAGCTGTGCAACCAGGTGGATGCTCTGGCATGCGTTACCAATTATTTTTTGATGATCGCTCACTAGAAGGCGATGCCACTCACGAATTTGGTGATGTGAAAGTTGTAGTGGACAAAATGAGTGTTCCTTACTTGATGGGTGCAACTATTGATTTTGTTGACACTATTGAGAAACAAGGTTTCACAATTGATAATCCAAACGCCGGGGGATCCTGTGCGTGCGGTGATTCTTTCCACTAAATCTTTTATTTAGTTAAATAAGCACTATTCTTACTCTTTGTGACTTTGAATATTGCAATCACTGGCTCCATAGCCACCGATCACTTAATGCGATTTCCAGGAAAGTTCACAGACTCTTTAGTTGCAGACAAATTAGATCACGTTTCACTTTCTTTTTTGGTTGACGATTTACAAATAAGACGCGGTGGCGTGGGAGCTAACGTTGCTTTTTCCATGGGAAAAATGGGGCTTCGCCCAATACTGGTGGGTGCTGTTGGAAAAGATTTTGCTGAATATAGATCTTGGTTAGAAAGACACAATGTTGATTGTGAGTCAATTCATTACAGTGAAGAAAAACACACTGCAAGATTTGTTTGCACCACTGATGATGTGGCAAATCAGATTGCCTCTTTTTATCCTGGGGCAATGAGTGAGTCAAATCAAATAGAACTTGGACCAGTACTAAATCGAGTTGGAAAAATAGATTTTGTATTTATTGGACCAAGTGATCCAGAAGCAATGATTAAGCACACAGAAGAAGCAAAACAAAGAGGCATTGCTTTCATTGCCGATCCATCTCAACAAATGGCACGTATGGATGGAAAACAAATCGCCAAATTAATTGATGGTGCAGCTTATTTATTTATGAACGAATATGAATCTTCATTAATTGAAAAGAAAGTTGGATGGAATACCGATGAATTAATGAAAAGAGTTGGCACAGTTGTAACAACTCTTGGTGCCAAAGGCGCACGAATTCAAAGTAAAAATGAAACTATTGCCACAGTGGCATGCCCACCAGAAGCCGAAAGAATTGATCCAACTGGAGTTGGAGATTCGTTTAGAGCAGGTTACTTAGCTGCACATTCATGGGGATTAAATCCAGAACGCTGCGCACAAGTGGGTTCAATGCTTGCAACTTATGTAATTGAAACCGTGGGAACACAAGAATACACATTTACCAATCTTGAATTTGTCAAAAGATTCTCATCATTTTATGGTGCAGAAGCAGCAAGTGAAATTGAAAAACATTTAGTTAAGTAATTCAATTATGCCCACACCGCTTGAACCTTCGGTTTGGGATTTTCCACTTTTAAGTCAAATGCCTAAAGATGATTTAGTTATTTTGGGCGCAGATCTAAAACCTGAGACGCTGATTGATTCTTATAAACACGGAATATTTCCTATGCATTTGGAAATTGGAAATAAGAAAGAAATTGGTTGGTGGTCACCTCAACGCAGAGGTGTATTGCCATTGAATAAAATTAATATTTCAAAATCTTTAACAAAATCAATGAAGAAATTCCGCGTCACCTTCGACCAAGCATTTGATGCCGTTATTGATGGTTGTGGTGATGACAAAAGACCGCAAGGCTGGATTAACAAAGATATTAAAATTGCTTACAAAAAACTATTTGATTTAGGTTATGTCCACAGTGTTGAAGTGTGGAATAAAAAAGAAGAATTAATTGGTGGGCTGTATGGAGTAGAAGTAAATGGCCTATTTGCTGGGGAGTCAATGTTTCACAAAGAAACAGATGCTTCAAAAACGGCAATGGTTTATTTAGTTAAAAAGCTAAAAGAGGCAGGAGGTGAGAGAATTTTTGATGTGCAGTGGCAAACCCCGCACCTGAAATCAATGGGCGTAATTCAAATTTCAAGAGAAAAATATCTTTCAATACTTCCTGAAGTTAGAAAAACTAAACCTGCTTTTTAAATACCAGCTGTAGCTTTCAATTCGTTTATTGATTCGAGTAATGCTTTTACAAACTCTAAAATGTCAGATTCTGTTACATCAAATGGAAGCGAAATTCTTATGTTGATTTGTCCCTCTAATCCCATGGCTGATAAAACATGCGATGGTTTAACTTGATCTGGAGTACATGAAGAACCACTTGAAATAGAAAATCCTCTTTTGCTCAATCCGCTCACTAAAGCTTCACCATCAATATCTTTAATTACTGCGGCTAAAACGTGGGGAAGTCTTGCCACTGAATCTCCCAAGAGATTTATTTCTAAATTGCTGGAAAGCAATTGTCTTAGATTATTGATTAAATTTCCCAAAAACTTAGCGGTTTCGGATCTATTTAAGGTTATTGCTTCCAAACTTGCACCGATAGCTACTGCATGAGGAATAGAAACATTATTGGAGAATTTATGATTTTCTCGACCGTCATCTAAAAGTATTGATTTAAATCTAACATTTCTTTTAACAACTAAAATATCAATTCCAATTGGCGCACCCCAAGTGGCAGGTTTTAAAAGTAAAATATCCCAATCTGAACCAAGATTAACTAAACCTGCTGTCATGGTGGCATCTACAAATAAAGGAATATTTAATTCTTGGCATTTCTTATAAATAGGATTGATTGGCTGTTGGGTACCAACTTCATGATTGGCAAATTGCAAAACAGCAAGTCCTGGTCTGTTTGATTCAAGAGTAGTTATAAATTGCTCTTGATTTACGCGAGCATATTTATCTACAGGTATTTCAAAAGTTTGAAAGTTTTTCAATCTTTCAATTATTGCTTTTTGTTCAACTGCGGAATGAACCACAGTTTTATTTTCTAAGGCATTGATTAATCCACTAATTGTTAAATCAATTCCAGCATTGCCAGAAGGAATAAATGAAACTTCATCCGGATTAACTTTCAATCGAGCAGCAATTGAAGCTCTTGCACTATCAAGTAGTAGGCGGGCAGATCGAGAATCGTGATAGAGCTTGGTTGGGTCCAAAAAGGCATAGTCGGGTAGAGAACTTAAGGCTTTTTTTGCAGCAGGATGAATTGGATGAGAACTTAAGGTATCGAAATTGTGCGTATGTGCATTTGTGCTTGAAGACATGTGTCAAACGTTACTTGCCCTTGTTTTCCTCACAAAGCCTTGAGTGCACTAACCTCTTATATATACAGTGCAATCTTGAAGGAGAAATGGGTTTCGTGCGCAAACTACGTGCCGGGCTAATCCTTTCATCCCTTTTCATTCTTTCTGCTTGTTCTAAAGCTGCTCAAGATGAAACATTGCGTATCGGTTTTCCAGAACCTGCAACAACTGAAGGTGCCATCACTTTAAATCTGTGGCAAGGAACTTGGATAGTTGCACTTGGAGTTGCCGCACTTGTTTTGGGATTACTTTTTTCCGCAATCATTCTTTACCGTCGCAGAAGTGATGCTGATGTTCCAAAGCAAACTCGATACAACATTCCCCTAGAAATTCTTTACACAATTGTTCCATTAGTTATCGTGTTAGGACTTTTCTTCTTCACGGCAAGAGATCAATCAACATTGATCAAATTGTCAGGAGAACAAAAACACACTGTCAATGCTGTTGGTTTTAGATGGTCTTGGATTTTTAATTACAAAGAAGCTGGAGTTTACGAAATAGGTACACCAGCTCTTCCTCCTACTTTGTATTTACCAGTTGATGAGAAAGTTAAATTCGAATTGACCTCACCAGACGTTATTCATTCATTCTGGATTCCTGCATTCTTGATGAAGATGGACGTAGTACCAGGAAGATTAAATGCTTTTGAATTAACACCAAATAAGACCGGTGAGTTTGTTGGAAAATGCGCTGAACTTTGCGGAGTAGATCATTCCCGAATGTTGTTTAACGTAAAAGTTGTTTCAAGAGCAGAATTTGATCAACATATTGCTGATTTGAAAGCGGCTGGACAAGTTGGTGCTTTAACATCAGGCAGAGTGGACACAGGTGGTAACCCAGACTGTCTAGGTAACCCAGAATTAGCTGGATGTAAGGAAGGAAACTAAATGACATTAATTGAAGATCGTCCAACAGTTTCATCACATGCTCATCCTGCAAAAAAGAACACTATGGGAAGAACCATTGTTAAATGGATGACGTCAACTGATCCAAAAGTAATCGGAAATCTTTATTTAATTACTTCATTTGCATTTTTCATTATTGCTGGTGCTATGGCGATGGTAATTAGGGCAGAATTAGCAAGACCAGGTTTGCAATTTGTATCTAATGAGCAATATAACCAAATGTTTACCATGCACGGAACGATCATGTTGTTTTTGTTTGCAACACCACTGTTCGTAGGTTTTGCTAATGCCATCATGCCAATTCAAATTGGTGCACCAGATGTTTCTTTCCCGAGACTAAATTTACTTGGTTATTACATGTTCTTATTTGGAGGATTAATTGTTGTTGGAGGATTTTTAACTCCAGATGGTGCAGCAAGTTTTGGTTGGTTTGCATATGCACCACTTTCAAATGCAGTTAACTCACCAACTATCGGTGCAGATTTGTGGATCATTGGACTAGCTATTGGTGGTTTAGGAACAATTCTTGGTTCCGTTAACTTCATAACCACAATCTTGACTATGAGAGCACCAGGAATGGTTATGTTTAGATTGCCAATTTTTACTTGGACAATTTTGCTAACTAGTGTTTTAGTTTTGATGGCTTTCCCAGTACTTGCAGCATCTCTAATTGTTTTGCAAGTAGACAGATCATTTGGAGCACAAGTTTTTGAAGCTGCAAACGGTGGAGCTATTTTATGGCAACATTTGTTCTGGTTCTTTGGCCATCCTGAAGTTTATATCTTGGCCCTACCGTTTTTTGGAATCATTAGTGAAGTAATTCCAGTATTTAGTCGCAAACCAATTTTTGGTTACAAAGGTTTGGTTTTTGCCACAATTGCAATTGCTGGACTCTCAGTTGCGGTTTGGGCTCATCATATGTATGTGACAGGTGCAGTTTCTCTACCGTTTTTTGCTTTGACCACGATGTTGATTGCAGTTCCAACTGGAGTTAAATTCTTTAACTGGATTGGCACAATGTGGCGAGGTTCAATATCTTTTGAAACCCCAATGCTATTTGTTATTGGATTTTTGATCACATTTTTAATTGGTGGTTTAACTGGAGTTATGTTGGCTATGCCTCCAATTGATTTCCATGTTTCAGATTCTTATTTCGTGGTAGCTCATTTTCATTACACCGTTTTTGGAACCGTGGTTTTTGCTATGTTTGCTGGTTTTTATTTCTGGTGGCCAAAATTTACCGGCAGAATGTTAGATGATTCACTGGGCAGAATTCATTTCTGGACACTTTTTGTGGGCTTTCAGGTCACTTTCTTAATTCAACACTGGTTAGGTGTTAAAGGAATGCCAAGAAGATATGCAGACTACTTAGCAAGTGATGGCTTTACTTTTGGAAATACTGTTTCCAGTATTGGCTCATTCTTACTTGGTGGTTCAACTTTGTTCTTCTTATGGAATGTTTACAAAACTTGGAGAACAGCACCACTGGTAAAAGTAAATGATCCATGGGGCTGGGGAATGAGTTTGGAATGGGCAACTTCTTGTCCACCACCAAGACATAACTTCACAGAATTGCCACGCATTAGATCAGAGCGTCCAGCATTTGATGCAGCTCATCCAGAACTTGCAGATGCAGATGCTCCTGTGCGAAAAAATATTTTGGATGACGCAATCGGTGGACCAAAGTTAGGAAAAAGAAATTAAATGAAATCAAGTGGATATCTTTTTCTCTATGGTGGACTTTTCTATTTCTTAGTAGGCGGAATTTATTACTTCGTATCAAGAGAACCAGTTGGCACCACAGCTTTGGTTTTAACTGGGGGATTAGCTGCGTTAGTTTCATTCTTCTTACTTTTTACACAAAATCGCCTTGGTTACCAACCCGAAGATAATGAACAAGGAGAACAAAACGAAGCTCC
>JBJOKB010000015.1:0-7515 GCA_046046315.1 Actinomycetota bacterium
GACGGATCTGAAAAGCAAGTTGGCCAATGGGCTGCTGGTGATCCAAATGATGGTTTAAATTTTTATATTCGAAAATTTCACGAAATTGAGAATGAGATCTCATTAACTCTGCAAAGACTCAAAGAAGGCAAAGGAAATGCGGAAACAGCATTTAAATTAATTGAGAGAGTAAAAACTAATCTTCAGAATCCAACTTTTGTGGGCGATCTTTCATCTCTTTCATCAAAAATAGAAGAATTACAGGTGATTGCTGCAGTTAAGAAAGCAGAATTTTCGGCCGCAAAAGCAATTGCCAAAGAGAAAGCAATGGAAAAAAGAAAGCAGTTAGTTGAAGAGGCTGAGAAATTAACTAGTTCCAAGCAGTGGAAAGCCACCACGCAAAGATTTAAAGAAATTGTTGAGGAATGGAAAAAATTACCCCACGGAGTTAAATCAGAAGAACAAGCTCTCTGGAAGAGATTTAGTTCTGCAAGATCTTCATTTGATAAAACCAGAAGGCAATACTTTTCTACATTGGAATCAGGACGAAAAGAAGCCACCAAGATTAAAAATGAAATTGTCACCCAAGCAAAAGCCTTAGCCGATTCTAAAGACTGGAATGACACAGCAAATAAATTTAGAAATTTGATGACTAAATGGAAATCAGCTCCAATTTTAGAAAGAAAAGAAGAACAAAAACTTTGGAAAGAATTTAAGGTAGCTCAAGATGTATTTTTTGCCGCTCGCACGGCAGCATTATCAGTTTTGGATGAGGAACACACCAAGAATTTAGAAGCAAAGAAAATTTTGGCAGATAAAGCAGAGAAACTTTTACCAATCACAGATATTAAATCTGCGCGCCAATCCTTGAAGCCCATCCAAGAAGAGTGGGGCAAAATTGGTCACGTGCCCCGTAAAGAAAAAGATAAAATTGAATCAAGATTAAAAGCTGTTGAAGAGGCAATAAGAAATGCTGAGAAAAACGAATTAAACAGAACTGATCCTGCAAAAAGTGCCAGAGCGCAATCAACCATCGAATTACTAGAGACAAAACTTGCTAAAACAGAAAAAGAACGTGAAGAAGCTTTAGCAAAAGGTGACAACAAAAAAGCTGAAAGTCTTGCTGCAACTATTGAAAGTCAAAAAATGTTGCTAGAAGCAACCAAAACAACTTTGGCTGATTTCAAGCGTTAAACGCGATAAACGTCATAAACTCCTGCAATATTTTTAACAGCCGCCAAAACACTTCCCAGATGTTTTGGATCTGCCATTTCAAAAGTAAATCTCGAAAATGCAATTCTGTCTCTGGTAGTTGAAACCGATGCATTTAAAATATTGACATGATGTTCTGACAATGTTCTTGTCACATCTGACAAAAGTCCATTTCTATCCAGTGCTTCAACTTGAATATTTACAAGATAAATTCCGGTACCTGACTCTGGCCAAGTAGTTTCAACTATTCGTTCTTTATCTTTCATTAAATCTTCAGCATTAGTGCAATCAACTCTGTGAATCGAAACCCCTTCTCCTTTTGTGATGTATCCAAAAATCTCATCACCTGGTACAGGTGTGCAGCATCTACTTAATCTCGTGTAAACATCATCAATTCCTTTGACATTTACAGTTGGGGAATTAGTAGCTGAACCACTTCTTCTGATTCTCGTTGGCGCTATGGCCTCGGCTAAATCTTCGGTCGCCCCTTCTTCTCCCCCGTGTAGCTGTAATAGCTTTGAAACCACACTTTGCGCAGTTATTTTTCCTTCACCAACGGCTGAATAAAGTTCATCAATACCTTTAATTCTTAATTCGTGAGCAACCCCAACTAATGCTTGATTTGCCATTAAACGATGAAGGGGAAGATTTTGTTTACGCAATAACTTTGCAATCTCATCTTTACCTTGCTCAAGGTGTTCTTCACGTCTTTCTTTTGTGAACCAAGCTTTGATTTTACTTTTTGCTCTTGTTGAAACAGCAAAGTTTAGCCAATCCTGAGAGGGCCCAGCATTTTCATTTTTGGTGGTAAAGATTTCAACGTTATCGCCACTTGCAAGTTCAGAATCTAGAGAAACCAACTTGCCATTAACTCTTGCTCCCACACAATGATTACCAACTTCTGTGTGCACCGCGTAGGCAAAATCAACTGGAGTAGCCCCATTTGGCAACGCGATTACGTCTCCTGCCGGAGTAAAAACAAAAATTTCTTGTTGTTGACCTAAGTCATAACGTAAGGAATCCAAGAATTCATCTGGGTCTTCTGTTTCTTTTTGCCAATCAACAAGTTGACGTAACCACGCCATGTCATCGGTGGGTTTGGAATTGGATCCAGATCGTTCCTTGTAACGCCAATGACTTGCCACACCATACTCTGCTTCCTTGTGCATGTCATTGGTTCTAATTTGAAATTCAATAGGTCTACCATTTGGGCCAATAACGGTGGTATGAAGTGAACGATAAAGGTTAAATTTTGGCATTGCGATGTAATCCTTAAAACGTCCAGGAACTGGATTCCACCTTGCATGGATGGTTCCAAGTGTTGCGTAACAGTCTCGAACATCTTCTACCAAAATTCTTATTCCAACTAAATCATAAATTTCGTTAAACTCTCGACCTCGCACAATCATTTTTTGATAAACGGAATAAAAATGTTTAGGTCTTCCACTTAAATCAGCTTTAATTTTTGCTGAAGAAAGATCTTTTTGCACATAATCAATTACTTCGGCAATATCTCTTTCTCGTTGTGGGGCTCTTTGACTAACAAGATTTACAATCTCTTCATACATTTTTGGGTAAAGTCCTGCAAAAGATAAATCTTCTAACTCCCACTTAATGGCGTTCATTCCTAAACGGTGAGCAAGGGGTGCAAATATTTCTAAAGTTTCGCGGGCTTTTTGTTCCTGCTTTTCGGTTGGAAGAAATTCCAGTGTTCTCATGTTGTGTAAACGATCCGCTAATTTAACCAATAGCACTCTAATATCTTTAGCCATTGCTACAACCATTTTACGAACAGTTTCTGCTGCACTAGCATCACCGTATTTAACTTTGTCTAATTTTGTTACCCCATCTACTAATCGAGCAACTTCTGAACCAAAATCTTCTTCAAGTTTTTCAATTGAATAACCTGTATCTTCTACAGTGTCGTGCAATAAAGCAGCAGCTAAAGTTTCACTAGACATTCCTAAATCTGCCAAAATTGTTGCAACAGCAAGTGGATGGGTTATGTATTCCTCTCCACTTCTTCTTTTTTGGCCCTCATGCTGCTTTTTCGCTTTGGCATAAGCTCTTGCGACAAGATCTAAATTATCTTTTGAATGATATTTTTTTAAAGTTTTTAAAAGTGGTTCTAATTCAGGATAATCGGATTTTCTACCGGTTATTTTGGCTAATCTGCTGCGCGTGACTGGAGCGTCTGTCATTTTGGACGCCTCCCAGTAATTTCTTTAACTGTTGGCTCTTTAGTTTAGCAATCTAGAAAATTTTGAAGTTAACTACTTAAGATTTCTTTCTTTTTGAGCGCGTAAATCGCTTCGGTTGAGTTCTTGGCCCTGCTTGCAAAACCTGGTTTGCCAAATTGGGATTACCTGAAACTTTTAATGCTTCAGGGCCTTCAATTCCTGCATTTGCTCTTCGAGCGTGAACTCTTCTACTCAAGGATTGAATGTCAGGCTGACGTTCTTTTAATTGCACTAAGAATGGAGTCGCAATAAATATTGAAGAATATGTACCAGCCGCAATTCCCACAAACAAAGCTAATGCTAAGTCTTTAAGAGTACCTGCTTGTAAAATTCCAACACCAACAATCAAAATTGCTACAACTGGTAGAAGTGCAACTATTGAAGTGTTGATTGATCTGATTAGTGTTTGATTTAATGCCAAATTAGCCGTTTCGCGGTAATTCAATCTTGATTGAGCAAGAATTCCTCGAGCGTTTTCTTTAACTTTGTCGAACACAACCACGGTGTCATAAAGCGAGTAACCCAAAATTGTTAAAATTCCAATTACGGTGGCAGGGGTAACTTCAAATCCAGTTATGGCATAGACCCCAATTGTGATTAATAAATCGTGAAGAAGCGCCACAATTGCTGCGGCAGCCATTCTTAATTCAAAATAGATTGTCAAAAAGAGAATAACTAATAAAAGAAACACTCCTAAACCAATGAGAGCTTGTCTGGTGATATCTGCTCCCCAAGATGGCCCGACCGCTTGAGTCGTAATTGAGGCTGGATCTACTTTAAAATCCGTCGCAATTTGATTTGTGAATTTTTCAATTTCTGTCTGTTCTAAAGGTGGAGTTTGAATTTCTAATCTTTCATTACCTACCGCGATAATTACTGAAGTTTCAACTCCAGCAGCTTTGACGAATTTTCGAGCATCTTCCACGCTTATTGTGCTTGGTACGTTGAATTTTGCACCACCTTTAAATTCAATTCCAAGATTTAACCCTCTTCCAAAAAGTCCAATAGCTGCAATAAAAATAATTATTAATGAAAGCGCATACCAAAGTTTTCTCTTTCCAGCGAAATCAATTGAGGTTTCACCCGTATATAAACGATTTCCAACTTCATTGAATTTCATTAATTTTCACTTCCAGTCAATACTTTGCTGCCTGCAGTTAAACGATTGCGTGAAACTCCGGTCAAAATTCCACCCTTATCGGCCCATTTTGACTTTCCGAAATAAGTAACAAGAGGATGAGTGAACCAAAAAGCAACTAAAACGTCAATAACAGTTGTCAAACCTAGAGTAAAAGCAAAACCTCTAACGCTACCAACACTTAAGGCATAAAGAACAATTGCTGCAAGCAAAGACACAAAGTCTGCGGCTAACAAAGTTCTTCTTGCACGAACCCACGCCAATTCTGTCGCCACTCTGAGTGATTTACCATCACGAATTTCGTCTCGAATTCTTTCGAAATAAACCACAAATGAATCAGCAGTAATTCCAATTGCAACAATCGCTCCAGCAATACCAGCCAAAGTCAAAGTAAAACCAATTGTTCGTCCCAAAGCAATAATTAACAACCATAAAAATCCGGCAGCAGCCACAAGGCTAAATACCGCAACAAATCCAAGTGCCCGATAATAAATAATCAGATAAACAACTACTAAAGCCAAACCAATGGCTCCTGCTAGTAAACCAGCAGATAGTTGATCTTGGCCAAGAGTTGGACTAATTGTTGTTGACTCAGCAATGTTCAACGTAACGGGCAGTGCTCCATACCTTAAAACTTGTGCGAGTTGTTTTGCTTCTTCTGCTTTAAATGCTCCTTCAATTTGCGCTTTTCCACCCAAAATTGGTTCAGAAAAGAAAGGAGCTGAAACTACTAAACCGTCAAGCACAATTCCAAAACGGTTTTGTGGTGAAGGTAACTTACTTAAACTAATTGAAGCTTCAGATAGTTTTGTCGCACCTTGTGAGTCAAAATCAAGGGTTACCATCCATCCGCCAGCACCTTGTTGCGGAAGGCTTGCTTGCGAATCCGAGACTTGGTCCCCAGTTATAAAAGCTGGTGCTAAAACAAATTTTTCAAATCCATCTTTAGAGCAAGTCAACATGTATTTAGTTGGATCATCTGCTCTTCCACCTTGCAAAAGACCAGGTGTTAAACAATTTAGGTTTAGATATTGGTCATAAAGTTCTTCAGAAGTTGCTGCTTGGATTGGTAATTCAGTTGGTTGAGATGAAGGCTTAGCTGATTCTTTTGCACTTGGTGATGGACTTGGGTTGGAGACTTCAAAACCTGAACCAGCAGCCAAAACTGCTCGAAAATCAAGTCGTGCAGTTTGTTTTAATAAATTTGTTATACCTTCTGGGTTTACCCCCGGAACGGTGACGACGATGGCGGCACTGTCGCCACTTCCCTGCACTGTTACTTCAGCTTCAGCAACACCAAATCCGTTTACTCTTTGTCGAATAATTTCAACTGTTTGATTAATTTGATCTTGAGTTAAAACTCCTTCTGTTCCCGGTGCAAGTTCGGGAGTCAAAATAACTTGAGTTCCTCCGCGTAAATCAAGACCTAATCTTGCTTCATGTGAAGCACCAGGCCAATATGTCCATAAAATTGTTGCAGCTAAAACAATAAGTAATAAAATTAATGATCTTCCAGGACGTGTGCGATTTTCTGCAGACACTTTTTATAACTCCTAGGAAAGTTTAAGAAGATTTCAGTAATTCAATGGTGCTTGTTAAGTATTCCGTATGGCCAATTTTAATGGGCCAAGAGGTCTAATCTATTCGGAAATATCCAAAACTTGTTGAGCAGGAACACTTTTACCCAATAATTTATAGGCTGAAGGTGTTGCAACACGACCTCGTGCCGATCTTGCTAAATATCCAATTCGAACCAAAAATGGTTCGCACATATCCTCAACGGTTTCTGGTTCTTCACCTACGGCAACTGCCAAAGTTGAAAGTCCAACAGGTCCTCCCCCAAATTTATTTATTAGGGCATCAAGAATTGCTCTGTCTATACGATCAAGTCCTCGGTCATCAATCTCAAAAAGTGTTAATGCTTTTTTTGCAACATTAATATCTACTTTTCCTTGGGAGTGGACTTGAGCATAATCTCGGACACGTCTTAATAATCTGTTTGCAATTCTTGGCGTACCTCTGGATCGTTTACTAATTTCAACAGCTGCATCTTGAGTTATTTCAACTTTTAATAATCCGGCAGATCTATGAACAATTTGTTCTAATTCTTCAGCTTCATAAAAATCTAAATGTGCAGTAAAACCGAATCGATCTCTTAATGGACTTGGTAACAATCCTGCTCTTGTAGTTGCGCCGATTAAAGTAAAAGATGGCAAATCTAATCCAATGGCATTTGCTCCCACACCTTTACCAACCACAACATCTACCCGGTAATCTTCCATCGCAAGATAGAGCATTTCTTCTGCCGGTCGAGCTAAACGATGAATTTCGTCAATAAACAAAATTTCACCAGGGGTCAAGGAACTTAAAACAGCAGCAAGATCACCTGCATGTTGTATAGCTGGACCAGAAGTTACTCTGATGGGTGCTCCTAATTCAGAAGCAACAATTGTGGCCAAAGTTGTTTTTCCTAAACCCGGAGGTCCAGAAAGTAATACGTGGTCTGCGCTATTTCCTCTTTGTAATGCAGCTCGCAAAATTAAATCTAATTGTTCTCGTACTCGGTGCTGACCAACAAATTCAGCCAAAGTTTTTGGCCTTAGCGCACCTTCAACTTGGCGATCCTCTTCACTAACTTCTAATCTAATAATTTCTAAACCAATATCTGAATTTGAATCTTCAAAGTTTGTCATCGATTTTTACTCAATATTTTCAAAGCTGCGCGAAGTGAATCAGAGAGATCTGCTTCATTTTCAGGTGTTTCAACTTGCTCTGCTGCTGCAGCCGCATCTTTTCTGTTCCACCCAAGACCAACTAAAGCCGTTATTAAGGATTCTCTCCATGAAGAATTTGTTGTATTCTTTGGAGAACCTATTTTGTCACTTAATTCTAAAATTAATCTTTGCGCACCCTTTTTGCCAATTCCTGGAACAGAAGTTAAGGAAC
>JBJOKB010000072.1:0-12203 GCA_046046315.1 Actinomycetota bacterium
ATCGGGGATAACAATCTTGCCCGAATCTTAAGCGATGGAGAGCAAATAGATTTCAGCAAAAATTCAAAAATAAATAATTCCAAAGATAAATTAAAATCCGAAAAATCAAAAAGTTGCATCAACTTAAATACGGCAACATTAAGTGAACTTGATTCATTGCCTGGAGTTGGTCCAGTTTTAGCTCAGCGAATACTTGACTGGAAGGAATCCAATGGGGGATTTAAGTCTCTTGAGCAATTAGGCGAAGTTGAAGGTATAGGAAAATCTAAATTTTCAACGATAAGTTCTAAATCTTGCGTTTAGATATTGACGCAAGATTTATACCATTTTCAATAATAATATGGACCATTTCAATATTTGTAATAAGTTATAAAGTAATCCTACTTATTTTGTCATTTAGTTTGATTTTATTATTGTTAAAATTTAAGAAAATTAATTATATTCATTTGTTAGTGGCAATAACTGCATTATTAAGCTCATATTCTCGAATAGTTAATGCAGAAGTTCCTAATTTGACACCTGGAATTCCAGTTGTTATGGAATTAAAAGTAATTTCTGATGTGAATAAGAATAAGTCACATAACATTGGAATTTATCGCCCAGGAGAAAGCTTTTATGTTATCGGTAAGACATATCAGATCGCAGAAAGGGGAATACACGATGCAAAAATTTATAAATTTAAATCAAGAATCAAGGTTGATTTTGAAGTCATTGGTCAAGATATTGAGTTTGGATCAAAAATTGTAGTAAATGGTTTCTTAAAGGAATATAACTTTCAAAATATTAAATACTCTATAAAAGTCGATAATTATTATCTTTCAAAAAACGCAAATATTTTAGATAAATTCATTAATGAAATTAGAACTAATTTTTTGGATATGACAAGCACACTTCCTGGTGACGCAAAAGAACTTCTTCCAGGATTAATCCTAGGTGACACAAGAAATCAATCCCAAAGTCTTAGTCAAGATATGAAAAATAGTGGATTAACACATTTAACTGCCGTTAGCGGAGGAAACATCGCCATTCTACTTTTAGCAACACTCTGGCTTAGTCAAAAATTAAAATTAAAAATAAAATCCCAAATATTTATCGGCTTGATCACTTTGGTTTTTTTTGCCCTTTTAGTCAGATCTGAACCTAGTGTTGTAAGAGCCTCATTTATGGGAGCGATTTCAATTCTTGGAATATTTAGTGGAACGAGACGTCACGGAATATCTGCCCTGGCTTTGACTGTTTGTGTTGTTTTACTCATAGATCCTAATTTGGCTACTTCTTGGGGATTTTGTCTCTCTGTTTTTGCAACTGCTGGTTTATTAATTTTTACAAAACCAATATCAAATGCTCTAACTAAACATTTTCCAAATATTCCTGAATCACTTTCGTTATTGATAGCTGTTGCTCTGTCTGCCCAAATCGCAACTTCAGGTCTCGTCGCTGGCTTTAGTGGTCAATTAACTCTGTGGTCAATCCCTGCGAATTTATTAGCGGCACCAGCAATCCCAGTTGTGACAATTGTCGGTTATTTAACTTTGCTTTTTTCAAATATTTTTTTGCCTCTTGCATTTGTTCTTGGTCAGGTCGCTGCTTTGTTTGCCAACTGGGTTGGTTTTGTTGCACAAATGTTTTCCTCAAGAGCTTTAAGTGTTATCCAAGTTCCTAATGGGCTTAGGGGATTTCTTCTAGTAAGTATGGGATTAATATTATTCTTTGGGATCATTTCTCTAAATCTAAAATCGTATTTTTTTAGCCCTTGGTTACTAATCTTTATTATTTCTGCTTTTTCGGTTTTTGTATTTTTTAATAAAAGCAATAATATCGGGAATTGGCCACAAAGTAAGTGGCAATTTGTCATGTGTGATGTTGGTCAAGGAGATGGACTAGTTTTAAAAGATTCGACAGGGAAAGTGCTAGTGGTAGATGTTGGTCCAAACGGTAATTTGATGCATGAATGTTTAAAATCGCTGAAAATTAAGAAAATAGATGCATTAATTCTGTCTCATTTTCATGCTGATCATGTCGAAGGTTTAGAGATAGTAAAAAAAAGGCACAAAATTTTAAAAACTTATGTTACCTGGGTAGAAGATCCTGAATTAGAGGTTGAAAGAGTTCGTGAAATTCTTAAAGATATACCTCCGGAAAAAATGTTAGCGGGCGACGTTATCACGTTGGGTAAGATGAAAATTCAATGTTTGTGGCCAACAAAAACAAAAATATTATTAGGTTCAATTCCCAATAATTCAAGTATTGTAAATTTAATAACTATTGGCAATGCGTCCTTCTTGCTAACTGGTGATATTGAACCCCCAGCTCAGGAGATGATTAGAAAAAATTGGCAGATTCCTCCAGTAGACGTCATGAAGGTTCCCCATCATGGGTCAAAATTCCAAGATACCAATTTTCCTAGTTGGACCAACGCACGTTTGGCTTTAATAAGTGTAGGAAAAGAAAATCGATACGGCCATCCATCTAAGACGGCGCAAGACCTATACAGGAATTCAGGAATGCAGTTGTTAAGTACTGATGAAGTTGGTTCTATTGCGATTGAAATCGGTGCTGATGATTCTATTAGGGTCAAAACCAAAGACTAGTATTAGTTTGGATTCTTATGTCAAACTTACCGAAAATAACCTTGATCACTGGAACAGCTGATTTATTGGTTGATCGCGCTCTTGAAAAAGTATGGAACTCACTCAAGACAAATATTAAAGAAATCAGTAAACAAGAAATTGATGCAACTGCAGAAGATGCATATGTTCAATTCATGGATGCTATGTCACCCAATTTATTTGGAAGCTCATTTTTAGTGATTATCGATCATATAAATGTTGCTGAAGATAAATTAGATGAAAAGTTGGTAGAAGTATTGAAAAATGCACCAGAAAATGTTTCTGAAGAAAATTATCTGGTGGTGATTCATAGAGGAGGAGCGGGAGGTACAGGAATTGTCAAAGCACTTCAAAAGTTAAAAGTTGCTGAGATAAAGTGCCCAATTATTAAGGAATCTACTCAATTTATCGATTTTATGAAAGATGAATTTAAGAGAAATAAAAAAGCAATCGACGAAGATGCTTTACTCGCCTTAAGAGATGCCATCGGTGAAGAATTAGATGAATTATCTGGGGCAATAAATCAACTTTGCTTTGACGTCAAAGAAAATAAAATAACTCTTTCAGATGTTCAGAAGTATTACCAAGGAAATGCTGCAGTCAAAGTTTTTGACATTTCAAACGCCCTGTGGAATGCGGATACAAATTCTGCCTTAAAAAAACTTAACGATTTGTTAGAGCAGGATAGTAATTCTTTTGTTTATGTAGTTTCAATTTTGGCGGGGTCTTTAAGAAAACTTGTTAAGTTAGCTGGCCTACCAAGTTCTGCAACAAATTTTCAAATTGCTCAAGAATTAGGAATAAATCCAAAACAAGTCGATTACCTTAAGCCGCAATTAAAGAATTGGACTCCAACGTCTTTGGCAAATGCTGTGGTAGAGCTAGCTAAAGTAGATGCATTAGTAAGAGCAGGGCTTGATGGAATCTATTTGGACAATAATCAGAAAAGATTCTTGCTTGAAACAACAATTCAAAAAATTGGTGCTTCAGCCAGATAAGTTATTTTTTCTTTTTTGCTAGTTTCTTGTCAATTGCAGATTTACGATTGGCTGCTTGATTTTTATGTAAAACGCCTTTAGCAGCAGCTTTATCAAGTTTCTTGCCAACTTCACGAGCAAGCTTTTCAGCATTTGCATCGCCTTTTTCTAGAGCTTCGTTGAAATGACGAATTGCAGTTTTGATTGAAGAACGAACACCTTTGTTGCGATCACGTGCAGCATTGTTTTGTCCGATGCGCTTAATTTGCGACTTAATATTTGCCACTTTTAATTGCTCATTTCTTAGTTGTGATGTGCTGTGAGGCACTTGTGTGTACCGCAGGCTCTCAAGGGTAGCGTGTGACTGTAAAGCATGGGGAAAGCACCCTTAAGCACGCTCCATTTATAAGAGGAAAGACCACCTGATTCATCGTGACCATTGAGATAAATCCAGCTGGCACAACTCCGCCTGAATTAATAAGAAATTTTTGCATCATTGCCCATATTGATCACGGCAAATCAACATTGGCAGATCGAATGCTGCAAATTACTGGTGTTGTTGAAGAAAGAAATATGCGGGCCCAGTATTTAGATCGAATGGATATTGAACGTGAACGTGGAATCACTATTAAATCCCAAGCCGTTAGATTACCTTGGGTTGGTTTGGACGAAAAAAATTACATACTTAATTTGATTGATACACCGGGGCACGTTGACTTTACTTACGAAGTAAGTAGGTCTTTAGAAGCTTGCGAAGGAACTATTCTTTTGGTTGACGCTGCTCAAGGAATTGAAGCACAAACCTTGGCAAATCTTTATTTAGCACTTGAAAACGATATGACTATTATTCCTGTTTTAAATAAAATTGATTTACCAGCAGCGCAACCTGATAAATATGCAGCAGAATTAGCAAACATTGTGGGGTGTAAACCAAGTGATGTGTTAAGAGTTAGTGCAAAAACAGGTGAAGGGGTAAAAGAATTATTGGATTTAGTAGTTGTTGAAGTTCCCGCCCCTGTAGGTGATGCCAATGCACCTGCAAGAGCAATGATTTTTGACTCTGTTTATGACACATATCGAGGTGTGGTCACATATGTGAGAGTAATCGATGGAAAGTTAACTCCTCGAGAAAAAATTAAAATGATGTCATCTGGGGCAACTCATGAACTATTGGATATTGGAGTTATTTCTCCTGAACCAAAATCGACAAAAGGTTTAGGAGTAGGAGAAGTGGGTTATTTGATAACTGGCGTGAAGGATGTTCGCCAATCAAGAGTTGGTGACACGATCACAGATTCTGTTAAACCTGCAACGCAACCACTGGCTGGTTTCAGGGATCCCAAGCCAATGGTTTTTGCTGGCTTATTCCCAATTGATGGTAGTGATTACCCACTTTTACGAGATGCTTTAGATAAATTGCAATTAAATGATGCAGCATTAGTTTATGAACCTGAATCTTCTGTTGCGTTAGGTTTTGGTTATCGATGCGGATTTCTGGGCTTACTACATTTAGAAATAGTTCGAGAAAGATTAGATCGAGAATTTAATTTAAGTTTAATTTCAACGGCACCTAGTGTGGGTTATCGAATATTGATGGAAGATGGACAAGAAGTAAGTATCACAAATCCGAGTCAATTTCCAAGTGGTAAAGTTTCAGAAATTTATGAACCTGTGGTCAAAGCAACAATCCTTACTCCTAGTGAATACATAGGTCCGGTTATGGAACTTGCACAGGAAAGACGCGGGCAAATGCACAACATGGATTATTTATCTGAAGATAGAGTTGAACTTCGATATACATTGCCTTTGGCAGAAATTGTTTTTGACTTTTTTGATCAACTTAAATCTAAAACAAGAGGCTATGCATCTTTTGATTATGAACCTTCTGGTGAACAAGTCGCAGATTTAGTCAAAGTTGATATTTTGTTGCACGGCGATCCCGTTGATGCTTTTTCCTCCATTGTTCATAAAGACAAAGCTTATGCATATGGTGTTGAAATGACGGGCCGTTTAAAAGAATTAATTCCTAGGCAACAATTCGAAGTTCCAATTCAAGCAGCAATTGGAGCAAGAATTATTGCGCGAGAATCCATAAGAGCAATTAGAAAAGACGTATTAGCAAAATGCTATGGAGGAGACATCAGCCGTAAGCGAAAATTACTAGAAAAACAAAAAGAAGGTAAAAAGCGAATGAAGATGGTTGGTCGAGTTGAGGTTCCACAGGAGGCTTTTGTGGCAGCCCTTCAAACCAATGCGGATTCTGCCTCGAAAGAGAAGAAATAACTTCTCACAAACTCAAAAAAATCCACTTTTTCAACTAGTCAGAACCCCGATATATCTGATAGAGAAGTATGTAACTTTATGGAAAACCGGTAGGAGATCTTGTGACTAAAACAATGACAGGTAGCGCCTCGGCACCAATTCCAACACCTGCCAGATCTGTGGCTCATATGTTGCAAGAAAGAGTGCGAGTTGCTCCAAACTCTTCGGCTTTCATGAAACGAACTCAAACTGGTTGGTCAACACTTTCTTGGCAAAGTGTTAACGAGCAAGTTATACATATTGCAGCAGGATTAATTGGTCTTGGTCTTAAGAATGAAGAACGAGTTGCTATCGCGAGCATGACTAGATATGAATGGGTCGCAGCAGACTTAGGAATTTTAACTGCAGGTGGAGCAGTGACTACCGTTTATGCGCAAACCGAACCTGACGATGTTGCATACATCCTTAATGATTCTGACACAAAATTTGTTTTTGCAGAAAACGAAGAGCAATTAACAAAGCTTAGAAATCGAAAAAGCCAATTACCAAATGTAAAAAAAGTTATTGTTTTTGAAGGAAGAGGCGATGGAGATTGGGTTATTAGCCTAGATGAATTAGAAGAGATGGGTAGACAGCAATTAAGAAGTGCTCCAAGGTTAGTGGCTGATCGAATTGAAACAATTAAATCTGAAAATCTCGCAACTCTTATGTATACCTCTGGTACAACTGGTAGACCAAAAGGTGTGGTTCTACTTCATTCAAATTGGACTTTTGAAGGAGCAACTATTGAAACACTGGGAATATTAAGACCAGATGATGTGCAAATGTTATGGCTACCATTAGCTCATTCCTTTGGAAGCGTTTTGCTCGCAGCACAGCTCCAAATTGGATTTACAACAGCTGTTGATGGCCAAGTTGATCGCTTAGTTGAGAATCTAAGTTTTGTTAAACCTACTTTCATGGGTGCAGTTCCAAGAATTTTTGAGAAAATTTATGCCAAAGTCACAGGAGATGTTGAACATGAAGGTGGAGCAAAAGCAAAAATATTTAATTGGGCGGTAAATGTTGGAGTCAATGCTGCAAAAGCAAAAAGAAATCAAGGTATTGAACCTGATAAAGCCACAAAAGCTCAATTAGCAATTGCCAATAAATTAGTTTTTAGTAAATTGCAAAAAAGAATGGGTGGAAGAATTCGATTTTTTGTTTCAGGAGCTGCTGCGCTTTCAACAGATGTGGCTTGGTTTTTTGAGGCTGCAGGATTAACAATTTTAGAGGGCTATGGATTAACAGAAACAAGCGCTGCAACAACTCTTAATAGACCACACTCACTCGGAATTGGAACTGTCGGAGAAATATTTAATGGGATGGAAATCAAACTTGACACAGATGGCGAAATTTTAATCAAAGGCCCGGGAGTAATGAAGGGATATCACAATTTAGTCGAAGAAACCGAAAAGTGTTTCACTCCAGATGGATGGTTTAGAACTGGTGACATAGGTGAAATTGATGATCAAGGTCGAGTAAAAATCACAGATAGAAAGAAAGATTTAGTTAAAACCTCAAACGGCAAGTTTGTGGCTCTTAGTTACATTGAATCAAAATATAAAGGTATTACAAAAATTGCTAGCAACATGATTTTGCAGGCAATTAATAAACCTTTTGTTACTGCACTTGTTGCAGTAGATGCTGACTCTTTGAAAGCTTTTGCCGCACAGCGAAAACTTGAAGGAAGTTACAGTTCACTCTTAAGAGACAAAACTGTAACCGATCAAATAGCCGGTGAAATTGATCAATTAAACAGAACGCTTAATCCTTGGGAGCAGATCAAAGAATTTAGAGTGCTTCCTACTGACCTTGCAATTGAATCTGGTGAACTCACACCTAGTATGAAAGTCAAACGAGACGCAGTTGGCAAACGTTATCAAGCATTAATTGAAGAAATGTACGCTAACTAATTAAAAATTAAAAGGATTAAATGGCGGCATTACCTGAGGGTGATCCAGCACCACTAGATGGACAATTGCCAAAAATTGGTGATTTAAAAAATAAACCTTTTTCTTTATACGTTCATGTTCCATATTGCTCAAAACGTTGTGGTTACTGCGACTTTAATACCTATACTCCTTCGGAGTTAGATCGAGAAGACCAAATTGGTAGCTGGTTAAATTCGGCTGTAAAAGAAACAATCTTTGCTCGAAAAATCCTTGGTCAAGAGTTGGAAATTGACACAATTTTTTTTGGTGGAGGAACACCTTCACTACTAGACGCAGAAGTTATTGAAGAATATTTAAAAATAGTTTCTCAACAATTTATTCTGAATAGTGGAATTGAAATCACGCTTGAAGCAAATCCAGACACAGTAACTGAAACAAAAGCTAGTGATTGGCTTAGTGCCGGAGTAAATAGAATTTCTATAGGAATGCAAAGTTCTGTAAAAAATGTGTTACAAACCCTTGATAGAACCCATAATCCAGAATATGTTTTAAATTCTGTTGAAATTATAAAAAAGGCAGGATTTACTAATTTCAGTCTCGATTTAATTTATGGAACTCCTGGCGAAAGTATTTTTGATTGGGAGAAAACATTAAAAGATTCGATTAGCATTAACCCACCCCATATTTCTGCTTATTCTCTGGTGATCGAACCTGGCACCAAAATGGGCGCTCAATTAAATCGAGGAGAAATAAATGCAGTTAGCGATGATGATGCCGCAGATAAGTACCAACTTGCAGAAAAAATATTTTCTGAAAACGGATACTCTTGGTATGAAATTTCAAATTGGTCCAAAAATGATAAAGAATGCAGACATAATTTAAATTATTGGAAAGGAAATAATTGGTGGGGAATTGGACCAGGTGCTCATTCACATATAAATGGTGTTCGTTGGTGGAATGAAAAACTCCCAAAAAAGTGGCGAGAAAAATTAGATAATAACCAAAGTCCTGCTTTAGCTCGGGAGGAATTAACCAGTAACCAAATTCTAAATGAAGAAGTTATGCTTTTAAGTCGACTGAAAGACGGTATTTATAAATCAAGATTTGCTGAAAAAAATGTAGAACAATTATTAAATGATGATTTTGTTACTGAAGTATCCGGAAACTTAGTATTGACTTTGAAAGGTCGCCTTTTAGCCGATGAGGTTTTTAGACAATTAACCTCGTAGCGAGCCGGTAGTTTTTGCACTAATTTCTGCAGGAGTTATGAGTTGAATTCGCCGATTTTGCGAGGAACAAGTAATCTGGCACTAAGAGGTTTTGAGTGCTAAAAATAAGAATGAAGTGGTGATTGCCAATAATGGATGAACGCAAGTTCGCTGTCTTGAGAGCAATTATTGAAGACTATGTAGCAACGCAAGAACCTATTGGATCAAAAAGTTTGGTCGAAAGACATAGCTTGAAAGTTTCGCCAGCCACGGTTAGAAATGAAATGGCTGTTTTGGAAGATGAAGGATATATCGTTCAACCTCACACAAGTGCAGGACGCATTCCAACAGATAAAGGCTATAGAACATTTGTTGATCGATTAAATGAAGTAAGAGCATTATCAAGTGCTGAAAGTAAAGCAATCACTCAAGTTTTGCAAGGAGCAGTTGATTTAGATGACGTTATGCAAAAAACAGTAAAACTTTTGGCCCAGTTGACCGGTCAAGTTTCAGTAGTGCAGTATCCAACTTTGTCTAATTCCGTGGTTAAACATATTGATTTAATTTCTGTCACAGATTCAAGAATCATGATTGTCCTAGTAGCTAATTCAGGCCGACTTGAACAAACTACAGTTGAACTACCTAAACCAATTTCAGCAGAATCACTCGATTCTTTGAGAGCAAAATTGAAGTCTACAATCACGGATAAAAAGTTTTCAGAGGTATCAAACTTGACTTCAGGATTTTCTAAAGTTGTAAATCCATCAGAGGTTCGTTCAGTTGAAATCATTGTTGAAAAAGTTAATTTATTAACTCGAGAATCTGCGGATCAAAAAGTGATGGTTGGTGGTGCCGGAAATTTGGCAAGATTAGATCCAGCTTTTAGTAAAAATTTACTTCCTGTGCTTGATGAAATTGAAGAAAATGTCGTTGTCTTGAAATTACTTGGTGAGATGGCAAGCACAGATGATATTTTTGTGAGAATTGGCCACGAAAATAAAGTATCAAACCTTCATTCTGCGTCCATTGTTGCTACTGGATATTCGAGCGGAGATTCACTTTCAAAATTAGGAATTGTTGGACCAACTCGTATGGATTACCCAGGAACAATGGCAGCTGTCGGGGCTGTGGCGCGATACTTGGGTCGAATTTTAGGAAATAGTTAATGGCGAATGATTTTTACGACGTTTTAGGTGTTGACAGCGAAGCTAGTGCAGACGAAATTAAAAAAGCGTACAGAAAACTTGCACGAGAACTACATCCAGATTTAAATCCAGATCCAATTGCTGCTGAAAAATTTAAGGAAGTAACTACTGCATATGAAACTTTAAGCGATGATCAAAAAAGACGTATGTATGACTTAGGTTTTTCTGGAAATGGACCGTCCGCTGGAGGGTTTGGTTTTGGTGGTTTAGGTGATTTTGTAGATGCATTTTTTGGATCAACACAACAAAGAGGACCTAGATCTAGAACTAGAAGAGGTCAAGATGCATTAATTAGATTAGATATAGATTTATTTGAAGCTTATTCAGGGATTAATAAAGATTTAACCGTTGAAACTGCAGTTGTATGCAATGTTTGTAATGGGTCTTGTTGCGCTCCAGGAACTTCACCAACTATTTGTTCAATGTGTCGCGGACGAGGAGATGTTCAAGCAGTTCAAAGATCACTTCTTGGTCAAGTAGTTTCGAGTAGACCATGCCCACAATGTTCTGGATTTGGGACAGTCTTGCCTAGTCCATGTTCTGAATGCTCTGGTGAAGGAAGAGTTAGAACTCGTGCAACTTTAAATGCACAAATTCCAGCAGGAGTTGATACTGGAACAAGAGTGCAATTAGTTGGACGAGGAGAAGTGGGACCAGGCGGCGGAGATCCTGGTGATTTGTATTTAGAAATAGTTGTGAAACAACATAAATCTTTACATCGCGTTGGTGATGACTTGCAAAGTGTTGTCACAATTCCTATGAGCTCAGCGGCACTTGGAACCACTTTCGAATTTAAGACTTTAGATGCTACCGAACAAATAACTGTTAAATCAGGAACACAATCTGGCACGGTAATTTCTTTGCGCGGTCGAGGAATGCCTAGATTGCGAAGAGAAGGTAGAGGAGATCTTCACATTGAAATTGTTGTAGAAACTCCAACAGGATTAAACGAAGAACAAAAAAGTTTAATAAAGAAACTATCCGAAATTCGTGGAGAAGATTCGTTGGTTGTTGAACCTGAAAAATTAAATGATTCTGGTTTATTTAGTAAACTACGAGACGCGTTTACTCGTCCATAGTCATGGAACCAGCCTATTTTTTAGTAGAAACATCGGATTTAGAATCCCCCGTTTTTAATATCAAGGGAACTGAAGCTCATCATGCATTGAGAGTTAGAAGAGTAAGAGAAAAAGAAAAACTAGTTGTAACCGACGGTCTGGGATTAGTCGGCGAAGTGGAAGTTTTGACACTTGGTCCAGGAGATCAAGTGACTGTGAAGGTTTTGAACAGGAAAACAAAAGTAAAAAAGAAACCTAAGGTAGCTGTTGCGCAAGCACTAGCAAAAGGTGAAAGGTCCGAACTAGCCGTCGAATCTTTGACTGAAGTTGGGGTTGATGTAATTATTCCTTGGCAGGCCAATCGATGCATTGTGAAATGGGATGACAAGTCAGATAAGGGTGTTGAAAAATGGAAACAAATTTCAAAGGAATCCTCTAAACAATCACGAAGAGCTTTTGTTCCTGAGATAAAAAATCATTTAGATAGCAAGAATTTAGTTAATGAATTTAAGAATTTTTCAAATGTAATAATTCTAGATCCTGATTCCGAAGTTTTATTTACTGAATTAGTCACACAAATAATAGATGACGTATTACTGATTATTGGACCCGAAGGTGGGATAGAAGACAGTGAAATGTTGTTGTTTTCTGAAAACGGTGCCTTAAGCGCCACGTTAGGAGAAACAATTCTAAGAACATCAACCGCGGGTGGAATTTCGGCTGCAATCTTGCTCTCTCAAACTAGATGGATAAAATAGACAAATGAGTGATTGCTTATTTTGTAAAATTGTTGCAGGAGAAATTCCAAGCAGTAAAGTATTAGAAAATACTGAATTTTTAGCTTTTAGAGATATAGATCCTAAAGCACCCGTTCATGTTTTAGTTATTCCAAAAAAACATTTTGAGGATATATCGGAACTTTCTTTGGGTAATCAAGATTTAACTTCAGG
>JBJOKB010000074.1:0-9365 GCA_046046315.1 Actinomycetota bacterium
AATGCGCCTTGAAAGCACCCACTAAGCCTAGGCTGGAACCAACGATGGTTCACCTAAATTCCTCGCTGATTGATGTCTTAGGCGGTCGGTCAGCAAAACTTTTATCCACTGCTTTTGGTTATGAAACAGTGGAAGATTTGGTGCGCCACTATCCAAGACGTTATGCCAAACGAGGAGAACTTACTGATCTTAAATCTTTAAGAATTGGAGAACATGCAACTGTATTAGCTGAAGTTGCTTCTGCCAAAGAAGCACCAATGAAAGGCAGAAGAACCACCAGATTAGAAGTAGTAGTCACAGATGGAAAGAAAACCATAGATTTAGCTTTTTTTGCCATGGCAAGTATGCATAAAAAAAGATTAATACCAGGTATCCAAGGTTTATTCGCAGGCAAAGTTCAAGAATATAGAGGAAGAAAACAGTTAATACATCCTGAATACATTTTGACAGCGCAACAAGGTGAAGAAACAGATCCTGATGTAATAGAAATGTTTGCCAAAGCCTTAATACCGGTTTATCCAGCAACTGGTTCTGTACCAAGTTGGAGAACAGCCAAAGCCATCAAATTTGTGATGAGCCAATTAGAAATACAAGAAGATGATGACGTTGTTCCTAAATCCATGCAAGAAGAATTAGGACTTATCTCTTTCAAGCAGGCAATAACTTGGATTCATGAACCAGAGACTTTTGAACAAGTTGCAATGGCTTTAAAACGATTGAAATTTGATGAAGCATTTGTATTACAATCGGTTTTGTTGCAAAGAAGAGCCAAAGAATCTCAACTTCCAGCAACAGCGAGAAAAAAAGTTTCTGATGGACTTGTTACTCAATTTGATAAGAATTTGCCATTTGATTTGACTAATGGTCAGAAAGAAATAGGCGATGAACTTTTTGCTGAGATTGGTCAAACTCATCCAATGCATCGCCTCTTACAAGGAGATGTTGGAAGTGGAAAAACAATTGTGGCTCTTCGAGCAATGCTCGCCGCAGTTGATGCCGGGGGACAAGCAGCATTACTTGCGCCCACAGAAGTTTTAGCAGGTCAACATTTAAGAACTATAAAAAAATTAATGGGACCACTTGCCACAAAGGGTGAACTTGGTGGAAGTGAAATTGGAACAAAAGTTGAATTATTAACTGGATCGATAACAGGAGCAAATAGATCAAATGTATTGGCCAGCATTGCAAATGGAGATGCAGGAATCGTTGTTGGAACTCACGCCATAATTCAAGAAGGTGTGAAATTCAAAGATTTAGCTTTAGTTGTTGTTGATGAGCAACATCGTTTCGGTGTTGAACAAAGAGCAGCTTTGGCTGCAAAATCTCCTGGTGACAAAAGACCACATGTTTTAGTTATGACAGCAACTCCAATTCCAAGAACTGTTGCAATGACAGTCTTTGGTGATTTAGATATTTGTTCACTTAAAGAATTGCCACAAGGAAGAAGCCCTATAACAACTCACGTTGTTTTATCTGTTGAAAAACCAGGGCATTTAGAAAGAGGTTGGCAAAGAGCTGTTGAAGAAGTAAAGAATGGCCACCAGGTTTACATAGTTGCACCAAGAATTGGTGGAGCTGCTGCAGAAGATGATCTTGATTTAGAAAATGAAGATGAAAAACGTCCACCATTAGCTGTGTTAGAAGTTGCACCAATGCTTGCTGGTGGCCCACTTAAAGAAGTCAGAGTTGGGGTTTTGCATGGACGAATGTCAAGTGAAGAAAAAGATGACATCATGCGCAGATTTAATGCAGGGCCAGGAGCTAAAGATGGAATTGATGTTTTAGTTTCCACAACAGTAATTGAAGTAGGTGTTGATGTTCCAAATGCAACAATGATGATAATTCTTGATGCAGATCGATTTGGAGTAAGCCAATTGCATCAGTTGCGCGGTCGAATTGGTCGAGGTAAGGAACCTGGAATTTGTTTATTTGTTACCGAATCCCCAGAGGACTCTCCAGCAAGAGAACGGCTTGCAGCAGTTGCATCAACCACAGATGGTTTTGAGTTAGCTCAACTAGATTTAGAAATTAGAAGAGAAGGAAATGTTCTAGGGTCTAGACAATCTGGTAAAAAATCTTCATTGAAACTTCTTCAAGTTGTTAAAGATGTGGAATTAGTAGAATTAGCGCGAGATGCATGTAAGAAACTAATAGAAGAAGATTTCACACTTTCTCATGTGCCAGCACTACAAAAGGCTGTTCTAGAAATTGAAAAGGAAGCCGAAACTGAATTCTTGGAGAAAAATTAAATGACCAGGGTTATTGCTGGTGAACTTAGAGGAAGACTTCTTAAAGTTCCAGAAGTAGGAACCAGACCAACTGCTGAAAGAGTTAGAGAAGCTGTTTTTTCTACCCTTACTTCACTTGATGCTTTAGCTGAAGTTTGTGTTTTAGATCTTTTTGCCGGAAGTGGCGCATTAGGTATTGAAGCTATTTCGCGGGGAGCAAACAATTGCGTTTTCATTGAAAACCATAAAAATGCTATTGCTGTAATTAATAAAAATATTGAAGATTTAAACGTTAACGCGCAAGTAATTGATGCCAAGGTTGAAACTTTGTTGAATGCCAAACCTGCAGAAAAATTAAACATGCCTGCGCAATTGATTTTTCTTGATCCACCATATGAAATGCCACTTGAACAAATTTCAAAAGTAATAACTCAGGGTTTAAAAAACGCCTGGTTTTCAGATGACGCCATCCTGGTTATTGAAACTTCAAAGAGATCTGGGGACTTTGTTTGGCCTGACGGCTTCGAAAGTATTAGAGATAAGAGTTATGGCGATACATGTGTTTGGTACGGTCAAGTATGCAAAAAGTAGTTTGCCCTGGTTCCTTTGATCCGGTGACCAATGGCCACATTGATGTTTTCAAAAGAGCTTCAGATATTTCAAATGAAGTTGTGGTTGCTGTTTTGGTTAATCACTCCAAGGCTGGGCTATTTACTATTGATGAACGGGTTGAATTAATCAAAGAATCTTGCAAACATCTTCCTAAAGTGACTGTGCAAACCTTTGATGGATTATTGGTTGATTTCTGCAAAAATCAAGGAGTAACCGCCATCGTTAAAGGTTTAAGGGCAGTAAGTGATTTTGATTATGAATTGCAGATGTCGCAAATGAACTATCAACTAGGACCTGTGGAAACCTTGTTTGTCGCAACTAACCCACTTTACTCATTTCTTTCATCGAGTTTGGTTCGAGAAGTGGCAAGACATGGAGGAGATATTTCAACCTCTGTCCCAAAACCTGTAGCTTTGGCATTAAAAGCTAAGTATCAGAAATAAAACTATGGAATCCCTACAAATAATCGAACAAATTTTAACCGAAATTGCAGAAGCTCGTTCTGTGCCACTTTCTCGCGATGGCGCATTGGTTAATCGCCAAGAAATGATCAATTTATTAAATGAATTAAAGAAAAAACTTCCTGAAGACATCTTGCAGGCAAATAACTTGCTCGATAACAAAGAAGCAGTCATTGAAGAAGGTCGAATGGCTGGTCAAGTCATAATTGAACAAGCAAGAGCTCAAGCTAATCAACTAATTTCTCAAACAGAAATTGTGCAATCTGCTAATCAGAGGGCTCAAGAGATTTTGCAACAAGTAGATCAAGAGCTAGCTCAAATGCGCCAAGAAACCGATGAGTACATCGATGCACGTTTAGCCAATTTTGAAATCACACTTAATCGAACTCTTTTAGCTGTTAGACGTGGACGAGAAAAAATTAGCGGCAATTCAAGCTTTAATGACTTGGCATAAATCATGAAGAAATTAGATGCCAGGGATCCTCTAGTTATAGACGTTCATGAACTACCTAGAAGAGCCGGTGAATCAAAGAAAATTGATATAACAGTTAAATTACCTAACTCATTAAGTAACGGCTTAGTTGTAGTTCCAGCAGAAACTGAAGTTGATTTAGATCTTTTACTCGAAGCAGTTGTTGATGGAGTTTTAGTTACCGGAGAAGTTTATTTAGAAGCAGAGACGGAATGTTCTCGTTGTTTAGACCCCGTGGAATTTGTAATTGATGCAAGAATTACTGATTTATATCTGTATGAAGATAAAGAAATAACCGAAGACGACGAAGCAGATGAGATAAGAAAGATGCAAGGAGATTTGATAGATCTTGAGCCTGCCCTCATAGATGCGGTGGTGCTTGAACTACCAACCAGACCTCTTTGCAATGATGATTGCCTTGGACTTTGTGCCCAGTGCGGAATTCGTCTTGAAGAGGATCCTGAACATAAGCACGAAATATTAGATCCGCGATGGTCGAAGCTATCGCAATTAAAGGAAGAGAAGTAGAGAAAAGTGCCAGTACCAAAACGAAAAATGTCGCGTTCTAATACACGCAATCGTCGCGCACAATGGAAAGCAAGTGTTCCAACTTTAGTTACCTGTGATCGTTGTCGTTCAGAAAAACTTCCACACACTGCATGTCCAACATGTGGTACATACGCAAAACGTCAAGTTACTAATCCATAAATAAATTTGTAATATGCGCGAACTAGTAGCGCGCTTAGGCGTTGAACTATCGGAAGAAATTTTAAAACAAGCTATTACTCATCGTTCATATTCTTATGAAAATGGTGGAGTCCCCACTAATGAAAGACTTGAATTTTTAGGTGATTCCGTTTTAGGGATTGTTATCACAGATGAACTATTTAGAAAAAATCCTGATGCTCAAGAAGGGCAATTAGCAAAACTCCGTGCCGCTGTAGTTAATGCCAAAGCATTAGCTGATGTTGCAAGAAGTTTAGGTTTAGGCGAATTTCTTTTACTCGGGAAAGGCGAAGAGGCAACAGGTGGTCGAGATAAATCAAGTATTTTGGCAGACGCAGTTGAAGCCTTACTTGGTGCAATTTATGTTGAACATGGCATAGCAAAATCAAGTGAAGTAATTTTGCAACTTTTTGCTCCAATTTTGGCTGCCAGTGCAGAACTTGGTGCAGGTCTTGACTGGAAAACGAGTTTGGCTGAACTTGTAAATTCAAAAGCTTTAGGTGTAATCGAATACGTTATTGAACAATCTGGTCCAGATCACGACAAAAGATTTCAAAGCAAGGTAAAAATTGGTCAAGAATATTATGGAAATGGTGAAGGTAAAAGTAAGAAAGAAGCAGAACAGCATGCGGCAGCTTCTGCTTACACTGAGATAAATAATTTAAGACCTTAAATGCCAGAATTACCAGAAGTTGAAGTGGTTCGAAAAGGTTTAGCAAAACATGTCAAGAATAGAAAAATTAACAAGGCTAAAGTCAGAAATAATCGAGCTTTAAGAAACTTTGAATTCAGTACCAAAACTTTTGAAAAGTCTGTCACTGGCTTAACCATTAACTCTGTGGAGCGCAGAGGCAAGTTCTTGTGGATGACATTAAAAGACTCATCTCAAGCAATTAGTGCCCATCTGGGAATGAGTGGGCAAATGTTGATGGTGAAAAAAGATGAGAAACCTTCAACGCATGCTCGAGTTATATTTGAATTTGCTGACAATAAAAGATCGCTGCATTTCATAGATCAGAGAACTTTTGGCTGGATAAATTTAGAAGAACTTGTTGAGTCAGAAGATAAAAGATTAGTTCCACAATCTGTATTACATATTTCTCCTGATTTATTTGAAGAAACTTTTAATATTGATAAAACTATTAGCAACATAAAGAGAAGAAAAACAGGTATAAAACAAGCTCTTTTAAATCAAGAAATTGTGGCAGGAATTGGAAATATTTACGCTGATGAGGCTTTGTGGTTAGCAAAAACTCACTGGGCAAATGTTTGTGAAGATTTAAGTGAAAAAAAGATTAAAGAAATCTTGCTAAGCGCTAAAGAAGTCATGGCTAAAGCGTTAGAAAAAGGTGGCACTTCCTTTGATGATCTCTATATTGACGTAAATGGTGAAAGTGGATATTTCGAAAATGAATTGAACGCATATGGTCGCGAAGGTGAAAGGTGTTACAGGTGTGATTTGGAAATGGTCCGAGAAGCCTTTTCTAACAACAGAAGTTCCACAATCTGTCCAAATTGCCAACCTCGAATACGCCCTCATAGATAGAGTTAGAGGGTTAAGACAAACCCACTAAATCCGGAGGCAGATCTTGTATTTAAAGAGCCTGACTATTCGCGGGTTTAAATCTTTTGCTTCGGCAACAACACTTAATTTTGAACAGGGAATTACTGCAGTTGTGGGACCAAATGGTTCTGGTAAATCAAATGTTGTTGATGCCATTGCTTGGGTAATGGGTGAACAAGGCGCCAAAACTTTACGTGGTGGCGTTATGGATGACGTTATTTTTAAAGGATCTGCAGGACGTGCACCTTTAGGTAGAGCTGAAGTTGTTTTAACTATTGATAATGCTGATGGTGCTTTACCAATTGATTATGCAGAAGTAACAATTTCAAGAACTTTGTTTAGAAATGGTGGATCAGAATACGCAATTAACGGAAATCCTTCACGATTACTTGATGTGCAAGAACTGCTTTCAGATTCTGGAATTGGTCGAGAAATGCACGTCATTGTTGGTCAAGGCCAAGTTGCATCTGTTCTGAATGCAACCCCTGAAGATCGTCGAGGCTTCATTGAAGAAGCAGCTGGAGTTCTAAAACACAGACGAAGAAAAGAGAAAGCTGAAAGAAAACTAGAAGCGACTCAAGCGAACATGCTTCGTTTACAAGACTTAACTACAGAAATAAGACGACAACTTAAACCTTTAGCAAGGCAAGCTGATGTGGCAAGAAAAGCACAAACAATTCAAGCAGAACTTCGAGATGCAAAATTACGTATTTTGGCAGATGACTTAACACAAATGCGCATCAACATGATGAAGGAAGTTGCTGACGAAACAATTTTGCGTGAAAAGCAGGCTCAAGTTGAATCACAAATGAATGAGAAGAAACTTCGTGAATCTGAATTAGAAAGATTATTACTTGAGGCAACTCCAAGAGTTCAAACAGCACAACAAACCTGGTTTAAATTAGCTTCTCTTAGAGAGCGTTTCTTTGGAACCAGATCTTTGGCAATGGAACGAGCCAAACTTGTTGAAGAAGAAATTCAAGAACAACAAACAGGCGCAGATCCAGAAGCTTTAGAAAAAGAAGCTAAAGCAACTAGAGAGAATTCTTACGAGTTACAAAAAGATGTTGAGATTGCAAAAAACTTTTTAAGTAAAGCAACCGGTGAAAGAGTCGCCACTGAAGAATTGTTCCAAACAGAACAAGCCCGTCACACCAACGCCATTAAATCTGCTGCGGATAAACGTGAAGAATTTGCCAGACTTACTGGTCAAGTTAATGCTGCTAAATCAAGAATTGAAGCTCGTGCAAGTGAAGCAACAAGATTAGAAGTTGAAGTAAGAGAAGCTCGTGAAAGAGCAGAGAAAGCGAAAACAGAATTTCTAGCACTTGAATCTCAAATTGCAGGTCTTGATGGAGTTGAAAAAGGATTAGACACCCAATATGAACAAGCATCAAAAGAATTAGCCGCAGCAGATTCAAAAGTTGCAGAACTTGAAATTAAATCTCAAGAAGCTGCTAAATCAAAAGCAGCGCTTGCAGCAAGAGCAGAAGCGTTGCACCAAGCATTGTTAGACGAAGTTGATGGGGGAGATTCATTACTAAATTCTGGTGATGATTCATTAATTGGTTCTTTGGCAACATTATTAAGAATAGAAAGTGGTTGGGAATCAGCCGTTGCTGTTGCACTTGGTGATGCAGCAAATGCAATTGCTGCAAAATCTGTTAATGATGCCATTAGATCAATCAATAAATTAAAAAATAACAAGACCGGTCGTGCTGCAGTTTTATTAGCCGATGCATTGTATGAACAAAATAATGCGCCAGCCGTGCCACCATTTTCTAGAGCAGCAATTGAGTTAGTTAATGCACCATACGAATTACAAAATGCATTGAAGAAATTACTGCGCGATGTGGTAATTGTTGAATCTTTAGAAGATGCTCAAGAAGCAGTCAGATTGCAACCAAGACTAACCGCTGTAACCAGAGATGGTGACAAAGTAACTTCTTACTATGTAATTGGTGGAACCGTAAATACTCGCTCTCGCATCGAAGCTAAAGCAAATGTTGAAAAAGCAGAATCTGAAAGAGACCAAGCAAGTGCTCTGGCAGATCAACTTAGATTTGAACTACAAAATGCCAAAGAAGAACAAAAACGAGCTGCTGAAAAAGTTGAAGTAGCACTTGCCCTACTTTATGAATCAGACGCAGAACTTGCAGCAATTGCTGAAAAACTTGCTGCTTTGGGTGAGCAAAATAGATCTTCACAAGCTGAAGCTGAAAGATTAGATAGTTTGCTTCGGGCATCTCACACTGCCAGAGCTGATGATGAAAGAGTTCTTCGTGAAATTGAAACTCGTTTAGCAGATTCAGGAACTGAACCTGAAGAAGTTATTGAAATTGATTCTTCAGAACTAGAAAGACTAAGAACCCAGTTAGAAACTACAAGAGCAGCAGAAGTAGATGCCCGATTGGCAATGAGAACTGCAGAAGAAAGACTTGCTGCTGTTGTGCAAAGAGCAGAACAACTAGAAAGAACAGCAAATAGCGAAAGACTTGCTCGTTCCAAGGCTATGGAGCGTCGCGAACAAAGAAGACGTGAAGCCCATATTGCAAATGCAGTTTTTCAAGGTGTGGAAACAGCTATGTCTTATTTGGAAAACTCATTGATTACTGCAGAACATGAACGAGATGAAGCAACTAGACATCAACAAGCAATGGAACAAGAAGTTCAACAGGTAAGACATGCAATTAGAGATTTAGGTTCAGAGTTAGAGCGCCTGGTCGACACAGTGCATCGAGATGAAGTTGCTCGCATGGAGCAAAGATTAAGAATTGAACAAATAGAGCTCAAAGGTTTGGAAGATTACGGAATTGAAGCCGATTCCTTATTGAAGGAATATGGACCAGACCAATTAGTCCCACAAATTGTTCACATAGATGAAGACGCAGATCCAGATTTGCCAGTTCCTGCACCAAAAGAACCTGAGCCTTACGTCAGAGAAAAACAGGAAAAGCGTGCTTTGGAAGCAGAAAAGAAATTATCTCTATTAGGACGAATCAATCCACTTGCTTTAGAGGAATTCAGCGCACTGGAAGAAAGAAACCAATTCTTAACAGAGCAATTAGAAGATGTGAAAAAGACTAGAAAAGACTTGCTTGAAGTTATTGCTGAAGTTGAACAAAGAGTTCAAGAGGTATTCAACGAAGCTTACAAAGATGTGGCAAGAGAATTTGTTGCAGTATTGCCAAGACTATTCCCAGGTGGCGAAGGAAGATTAGTTTTAACAGATCCAGAAAATATGCTCACAACTGGAATTGATATTGAAGTAAAACCACAAGGAAAGAGATATCTAAGACTGT
>JBJOKB010000037.1:0-29827 GCA_046046315.1 Actinomycetota bacterium
TCGGGCAATAATTCTTTAAGTTTCTTTGGACCTGAGTTGTGGTCAATTAGTAACTCTGATCCGCCGTGTTCTTGTAATAATTGACGACATCTTCCGCATGGTAATAAAATTCCAGGTTCAGGTCCAACGCAAGAAAACGCAATTAATCTTCCGCCACCTGTTAAGGCCAGTTGAGAGACCAAACCACATTCAGCACAAAGTGTTAATCCATAAGATGCATTTTCAACGTTGCATCCTGAAACTATTCTTCCATCGTCAACAAGAGCGGCAGCTCCTACTGGAAAATTAGAGTAACTTGCATATGCGTGCTGTTGGGCTTTTTTAGCCTCACTTCGAAGCAATTCCCAATCAATAGTTTGATTCACCATAATAAAAGCAACAATACGCCAGGACTCAAAAAATCTGAATCTTAATGGTCTAAATATACGAATCTGTGTGCAAAAATCAAACCCATTCTGAAGATTTTTCCGCCTACTGTGAACACCACTGAAATTTGTGTAATTTACTTATCCATTTTGGCTTTATTTAGGAATAGAGTGTTATGGAATTGTGGCTAAAAGGTTACTTAATCGTAATCGTGTGAAATTTGCTTAAAAAGCAGGAACATGTAATTATTAAATTAACACCCTAGGAGAATATTTGATGAAGAAATATTTACTTAATTTGTCTATTGCCGCAACTTTGTTGATAACCGCCTGTGGTACTAATTCTGCTTCTATGGGTATGACGGAAAATGCAATAAATTCTATGCCTGCGTCAGGTGACATGATGATTGAAAATAAAATTTCAGTTGATAGATCAATTGTGAAAACTTCTTCTTTATCTCTTCGCGTAAAAAATGTTGAAAAATCTGTTGGACAAGCTCAAGAATTGGCTTCACAATTTGAAGGAAGAGTTGACGATTTGTCTCAATATAAGAATCCAGGAAGCGAGGATTCATTAAGTGCAAATTTAACTATCCGAGTTCCGTCTTCTAATCTTGAAAAGGCTCTTGATGCATTTAGATCTCTAGGTGATGTTGAATCTTCTTCTACAAGTGCATCAGATGTGACAATGCAAAAAGTAGATTTGGATGCACGAATTGCTGCCTTAAACACATCTATCGAAAGATTCAAAGAATTGATTAACTCTGCCACTTCAACTACAGATCTAATTGCAGCAGAAACAGCACTTGCGGAACGTCAAGCAGAATTAGATAGTCTAGTTGCCCAATTAAAATATCTTTCAGAACAAGTTGAAATGTCTGTCATTTATTTATCCTTACTTCCTAATGATTCATTTAGTGCCATTAAACCAATTGGATTTTTAGCCGGCATTGAAAAAGGTTTTGTTGCACTACTAAATGCAGCAGCTAATTTAACTTCAATTTTAGGCTTTTTCATACCTTGGATTCTTGCGATCGTAATTATTGTGGGGATTTTCAAACTAATTTCGAGAATTAGAAGAAAATAGTCAATCGCTTGGCATAATTGATTAGACCATGCCAAGTGTTCTAGTTATAGGCGAAGCTCTAATTGATGTTGTGCAGCGGCCAAACGGGGAAATAAAAAATATTCCCGGAGGCTCTCCAGCTAATACTGCAGTAGCTCTATCTCGTCTAGGGACAAAAACTTTTATGAAGGCCAGAATATCTGCTGACAAATTTGGAGTCGAGGTTAGAAATTATTTGATCAATGAAAAGATTGATTTAAAATATTCACGTATAGTGCCAGAACCTTCTTCTGTCATAAATGCTTTTATTCAACCTGATGGTTCTGCTAAATATGAGGCAAATCTAAAAGGATCTTCAGACTATGGTTGGACTCAAGAAGAATTAAATCAAGACATCAGCCGGGATATTGAAATTATTCAATTAGGATCCCTTACTTCCTATATTGAGCCAGGTGCATCACATATTGAAAAATGGTTTGAAAGCTTAAGAAAATTAAAAAAATACCTTTTAATATTTGATCCAAATATTAGACACCCATTAGATGGACAAACTGAAACTGAAGTAAGAATGCGAGCAAAAAAACTAGCCAGTTTTGCCCACGTAGTTAAAGCAAGTGATGAAGATTTAAATTGGATTTTCCCAACACTTGATCCAAAAAATGCTGCTATTGAAATAATTAAGAGTGGTGCATCTTTGGTAGTTATTACCAAAGGCAAAAATGGCGCAATCGCTATTGACAAACAAAAAAAATCTACTCACATTGATTCTGTAAACATTGAAGTTAAGGACACAATTGGAGCTGGCGATACTTTTGGAGCATCATTGATTACCCAATTACTTGAGAGCAATATTTTGACTGAAAGTGCCTTAGAAAATTTGAATCAGGAACAATTAAGTCAAATTTTGAATAACTGCGCCTTGACTGCTGCAATAACTTGCTCACGACAGGGTGCTAATCCCCCATTTCGCAATGAAGTTTCTTGGTAACATCAAGAACCTACATAAGGAGTGAAATTGACATCACTTAGCGCTTCCCCATACATCGTTGACTCAATATGGCAAAAGACCCGCACCTCGGCCTTAGTTCAAATTTCCAGTTTAACTGCCTTGACCATCTTGAGTGCTCAAATTGTTATTCCACTTCCATTCACTCCAATCCCATTGACAATGCAAACATTTGCAATACTTTTTGGAGCGGCAGTAATTGGTCCTGTTAGATCACTGATTGCACAATTTTCATATCTTTTTATCGCAGCAATTGGATTTCCTGTTTTAGCTGGAGATAAAGGTGGCATTGATGCCATATTTGGTGCAACAGCTGGATATCTGTTTGCTTTCATGCTTGCCAGTTATGTTGTGGGAATTCTTGCTAAAAAAGTAACAACCAAAAAATTTCAGGGAGTATTAATCGGATATGTGATAGGAAGTTTAATTATTTACGCATTGGGTTCATCATGGCTAGCTTTTTATTCCGGTAAAGGTTTTTATTATGCTCTGCTTAATGGAGTTTTGCCTTTTCTGATAGGAGATGCAATTAAAGCCGCACTTGCTGCATCTTTACTTCCGATTTCTTGGCGTTTTGTTAACAAGTAATTAATGGATTTACTTATTGCCTTAATTGCTGGAGTAGCAAGTGGTTTTCTTAACGTTGTAGCTGGTGGCGGCACGTTAATTGTTTTTCCCACTTTAGTTGCTTTAGGGATGTCACCTTTAATCGCTAACGTCACCGCCGCTGTTGGGGTTTTCCCAGGATCTTTAGCCGGAAGTTGGACATACAGAAAAGTCTTGAAAGAACAAAATCAATTGGCATGGTTTTCAGTAATTTTTATGCCCCTCTTTTCAATTGTTGGTGCAGCATTATTGCTTTATTTACCAGAGCGAAATTTTGAAATTATTGTTCCATTTCTAATTGGTAGTGCAGGAGTGTTAATTGCATTACAGCCATTTATTTATAAATTATTTCCCAAGAAAACTAAGAAATTAAATTTTAAATTAATAATCCCGGGCTTCATTTTGGCTGGAACATATGTTGGTTATTTTGGTGCCGGAACTGGAGTGGTACTTCTCGCAATCTTTGGGTTGGCAGGATTAGCTAATATTCAGCAAGCTAATGCTTTGAAAAATCTTGGATCTGGTTCTGGGAACGCTATTGCTGCATTAATATTTGCTTTTTCAGGATTAGTGGTTTGGCATATGGCAATCTCAGTGGCCATCGGTTCTATTTTGGGTGGAATCTTAGGAGGAAGGCTAGCGCAAAAACTTGATGCTTCGTTTTTCAGAATCATTATTTTGGTTGTGGCCATAATTGCGTCTGTATATTTATTTATTAATAACTCTTAAAATTTCTACCTACTCTCCAGCCCATTTGCTCAGCCAGCATCGTTGCATCAATTCGCAAATACCAAATTTGTTTAAAGGCATTTATTCCAAATTTTGCACCGTGTTCAAACCCCGACAACATTCCAATTAATTCTGGTCTATCCGCTTGATTAATTTTAGAGCACATATTTGCTAGCCCATTTAGTTTATTAGCTTTAGTGATTACTTCGTTACTCTCAAGTAGAGAAGCAAGGGTTGTAACATCAAAATTTATTTCTGGAGAACCTAGCGTTTTAGAAAGTTCTACTAGAACTTCTTTGACCGTTCTATCATTTGCGCATAATAATAATGCGAGAACCATCGGATATATCAACTCCGATGCCAGAGATTTATCTGTTTTTTTACCAGGTCTTTGGAGGCGCCATAATGGATAATTCTTAATAAAATCTGTGCAAACATAACCTTTTTTATCAATGTGATTTATCCCGTGAAAGAGATTTGGATGATTAACGACTTCTTTCCATTCTTTGGCAGACCTTAATAAACATTTAGAAATATCTTCAACGGAGAGTTTTTGTTCTTTTCTAGTTACATTCATCAGCGCATCTAACGCAAAAAGCATTAGTTGAAAATTATGTGAAACTGCGGAGTCATAATTCGGGCTAACAATCCCAAAGGCTCCATATTTATTGCTAATAATCTCTTTATCTAAGCCAGCGATAGAATTGCCCATTACATCTCCAATTGCTGCACCAAGTAGAGCACCAAGTATTCGATCTTGTTTAGAATTAGCTTCTGGTTTAGATCGGAACAAACTTCTTGCTAATGGTTGGGTTTCAGTAACTAACATAAATACCACCTTTTGTTAGTTGAATTGTAATTTCTATCTACACAGAATTGTTCAAAAATATAAAAACACTAGTACCCGATTTGGGACGTAAACGAATATTTATTTTAAACGAGGGACAGTATTGCTGCGGAAAAGAAAGCTAATGCGATTCCCACAAATTGAATGGCAGTTAATCTTTCTTTTAAAAACGCCGTAGCCAAAATCACGGTAGCAGCAGGATATAAAGAAGCAATAACTGCAGCAATGGACAAATAGCCATCAAATGTAGCTAGTACAAACAATGCATTTGCCGTTGCATCCAATGCACCGGAAATAATTACTAATGCAAAAAGTTTCGAATTGTAATCTTTACTGAATCTTCCAGTTTTCTTATATATGAAATAAATAAGTACTAAAAGTGACGACATTAGTCTTGCAAAAACTAGTGGCCACATTCCATTTTCTGAAGATGCAAGTCCCACCAAACTTAAAAAAGTTCCAATTAAAAGTCCAGAAGTTATGGCAAGTATTAAACCTTTTCCACTGACAACTAGTCGACCACCGGTTGGAGAGGTTTCCATACTTACTAAAACGACTGAAACTATCGCAATACCAATTCCAGTCCAAGCAATCCAACTTAAGTTTTCCCCAACAATTAATCCCATTGCGATCGGTACGAAAGTTGATGATGCGGCAGTGACCGGACTCATAACTCCCATAGGCCCTATAGCCAATGCCAAGTACAAACTTCCCATGGCCAAAATTCCCACAATTCCAGCTAAAGTTCCAACAACGATTCCATTCATTGTTATTTCTCCAGGAAGCATAAATGCGTAAATTAAGAGAAAGAGAAATCCAACCGGATAGGACAAAACCAAAACTTTATTCGCAGGAATTTTTTTAGAGACAAATCCGCCAAAGAAATCAGCGGTTCCCCACATCAAACTTGAAATTAATGCCAAAAATGCTGCCATAAAGATAACCTAGCGCAATCTCTGGCAAAATATAAGAATGACCATGAAATTAAATGACTCTTTCTCAAGTGACCACAAAATTATTGATTTAATTAATGCTCTTAGAAGTAAAGATTTTCACCAACTCAGAACCAAATCAGAAGGACTTCAAAGTCTGGAAATTGATGAATCAAAACCGAACCAAATTAAAATTTCTCGGCAAATTAATTTTGATATTCCTGCCTCCGCGAAATCACTTGTTTCAAACCCGATCAATTTAGAAGAATTATGGACTTTTCAGCATGAAAATAAAGTAATTATAGAAATTTCAATTCCAAATATTCAGACACATATTAAAGCTGAAATTGTATTTTCGCTACAGAATTCTAAATCAATTGCTTCGATTGCGACTTCTGTTGAATCAAAAATATTTCTTGTAAGTTCTTTTGCAGAAGAATTTGTCTCAAAATATTGGAAAAAAGCATTGGGTGAAGACTTTATACTTTTAAATACTTGGATAAATTCTTAATCAAATTTTTCGTCAAACACAGCTTCTAGTTCTAATTTTGTTGAAGGGTAGTCAACATGCAGAACTCCGATCATTCCTAAATCTGCAGCACCCTTGATGTTATGAGCAAGATCATCTACAAAGACAGATTCTTCAGGTTTAACCTTTAACAAATCTAGAGTGTGATGAAAAATTTCTGCATCTGGTTTTCTCATCCCTACCTCTCCAGAAATCACAACTTCATCAAACATGTCATCCCAACCATGTCTTGGATATGTGTTTCCCCAAGAATTAGATAGAAGTGCAGTTTTAATACCCTTTTTGCGGGCTCGATGAACCAAGCCATTCATATCCGGAGCATGCTCAAAAAATTGAAACATCCTTTCTAAGAGCCCATCAGGATTTACTTTTATTTCTCCGTAAGTAAATAAAGCCTTAGCGAGTTCAATTTCAAAATCCGGCACCGCCATTTCGCCTTTTTCAAGCGCATGAATTGGATTAATTCGTAATTCTTTCTCTAAATCTGCCCCAAGCCATTCATTGAAAACTTTGTAATAAATATCAAGATCAATATTTTCTTGGTCGGTCCAATTTGTAAGCATGTGGTCTAGACCGTTTGTCAGAACCCCACCCCAATCAACTATTAAAGCAATTGGTTTTGAGTTTTCTTTCGACATAGAAAACAGTTTAGTGCCTAGCTTGCCTTTCTTAAAAATCGTTTGTATCTAGGTGGTTTTGAGATATCGTTTCGTATTAAATCTGAAATTCTTTGATAGCACTCAGTAAGCTCATTATCTCCCAGCCTTAACACCGATTCTGCTTTCATCCAGCTCTCGGCAAAAATTTCTGGCCGATCTGGAATCTTTTGAATTAAATCTTTGTTTGCCCATCTTCCTAATATCGCTTCAAGAGTAGGTTCATATTTTGAACCTAAATTAAAATTATTCATCTTATTCACAATGACTAGTGGTTCATTTTTATTAATTTCTTTTAGATTTTCTAGCGATTCACTTGCTCTTATTAATGACAGTGGAGTAGCGCTTAATACAAATAAGTTACGAGATGAAATACTCAATATTTTTGGAACATGATCAAACCTTCGAAAAATATTCAAATCCTGCATAGAGGAATCTTTGGATTCTGGTAATAATGAGCTTAAATCACAAATAATATTTGAATACATTTGAGAACACTGCTTCATTACACTAACGAGCCCTTCAGTCCTTAGTTCTGGCCAACGTTTGGGATTTGTGATTCCAGTCAAAACATGAAGATTTGGGTTGACTTCAATTGTGTTTTGACTTATTGATTGGAAATTAAGCCTTCCCTTTAATGCGTCGTGCACTACCGATGAAATACCAGGAACTTCGCTTATCAATCCAAGAGATGGAGCAATACTTGGTGCAACTGCATCAAGATCCACCAATAACGTAGGAGACTGTTTGCTGGCCAAACTAAATGAAACATTTATTGCGGTAGTGGTTCTTCCAGGAGATCCACTTGTTCCCCAAATACAAGTTAAACCTGGAATTGTTTCAAAAACATCTAGATCATTCGTTAATTCCTCTGAGTAAAGATTATTTACTATCCGGGATACTAAATTTTCTATTGATTTTTCGATAGCTGTCGAACTTATTGCAAAAATGTTGGTTATTCCAAAACCAGAGATTTTTTCATAACTTTCGATATCGTCTTGTATATATAAACCATAAATTTCACAACCCTGCTTTTGTGCCTTGGCAATTGCTTCAGAATTTAGATTTTGGAAATCGGCGCTGATAATGATTTTTTCTGCTAATCCCATATGAATAGCTGCTAATAGATCTACCGCATCTACACATCGTCTCTTTATTTTTAGGCTGTCTTGATCATTTAGATAAGTCATAACTTCAAGTTGCCAGGTCTGATCAGATAAAGCTAATAAAATATTAGTTTTCACGCTGCACCAGATCTAAACCTTCGGTTCTTGCTGCATTCACAAGTTGTAAAACATTACTTTCAGGTACTGAGACAACAACTGTTGTGACTCCTCCATAATTTGTGTTTACTTCATCTACCCACACAACAGGAACTTTTGGAATAAGAAGTGTTGAATTTAACGTGACAGGATCACTAAACCATATGTCAACAAAATTATTTTGCTTCAAAAAAGGAGGTAAATGCCCATTTGAAATTCGAAGGGAAACATTTCGTAGGTTTGAAATTTTACCTATACTTTCGCTATTCAGAAAATTTCCAATTGAGATTGGCAAAAGAGCTGTACTTCCAAAAACCGAAATTTCACCGGAAAGATAATTTGCACTTGCTGGCCCTAGATCGGCTCTAACCAGTTTGATATTTTGCTGAGTTATCAATTCACCCGCGGCTATATTTTTGGTTGTAAACCAAACTTCTTGTCGAAAGTTGGCTTTTTCAGCATTTAAATATAACGCGACACTTGCAAAAAGTGAAATACTTAAACCAGAAATAGCATAAATTTTTTGAGTTCTCTTCATTTTTAATCGATTAGATTTTTTTATTCGCCTAGTAGGTATTTTAATAATCAAAATCTTTATCCCTACTAACAAATAAGATATTATTTATATAAATTGCATATTTATCTAATTCAGTAATTATTTCAAAATGATCCAAATATACTGCTGTTATTTTCCCGCTAAAAATTTTGGAATCTAAACAATAGGAAGTAGCAACAACTTCTTCAATCATTATTGATCTTAGGCTAGATTGAAAATTCCACTTACTTTGCAAAATAGATGCCTTTTGACTTTTGTTTTCTAGTTCTTTAACAGCTGTTATAGCCCAAATCGGAATGATAAATTCTTTAAATCCAATTTCCAAACAAATATGATCTGAAGCTACTTCTCTCAGAATTCCAGTGAATTGCTGCTTATCTTTGACCTCAATTGAAATAGTTTTATTTGTTTTTGCTCTGATTCGGTCCAAAAGTTGTATTTGAAACTGCTCCATACGGATTTGAGATTGAAGTAAATTACTTTCTTTTTGAAGTAAGAAACTAGTCGCTTGTAATTCTAAATTTTTTTCAAGTTCATAAAGATATTTGTCATTCACACATGAATATTGTTTCAATTTGTGTTTATATTCAATAGCGATGGGGCAAATAAGTCCTATATAGAATCCATGATTTCTTTAGCTTTTTCTAATTTGATGCCTGTATAGAGACTAATTACGCCAAAAGGATTACTCTCATTGACTTTAGATGAATTTTGTTTCATCTTTAACTCGCTATTTATTTTTTTCAGGGGGTTTATGAAAATTATCAAACAAGAAAGACCGAAAGTAGGAGAAGTATTACTTCACTTGCGCCCAGTTATTATCGCTGGAAGTCGATGGATTCAAACAGAAATCGATTTGCAAATGACGATTTCACCCAATAGACCAAACTTTCCTTTAAAAGTGGTTAATGGTTTACCGGAACCAGAAGCATGGACAAAACAATTAGCAACCGGAATAGCTGAAGTTCTGATTGGGGAAAGACCAGTTTTTCAATTGATGCGGTGGGTTTCTTTTGATGTTTATCAAGAAATCGATCGCCAAATCAAAACTCGGAAAGAATTACACGCCAAAAGATCCAGGCCATTTGTGCGTAGTTTAAGAATTGAAAACACTAGCGACAAAATAATTGAAGCAACAGCTGTGATCCAAAAAGGATCAAGAGGGCGTGGGATGGGATTAAGGCTTGAAGCAGAAAATGATCGTTGGCGATGCACTCAACTTTTAGTTGCCTAGTTATTAGCTCCATGGCAGCGCTTATATTTTTTACCTGATCCACATGGACAAAGTTCGTTCCTGCCTACTTCAGGAACACCACTTGTTTTAGCTACCGGCTTGATTTCATTTGTATCACCATCAATTGAAGGTGCACTGTAAGAAAGGTTCTGTTGTTTTTCAACTTTAGTGAAACCTTTAGCTTCAACTGATTCTTGATTTTCTTGGACTTGAACTTGAGCATTGAAAGTGAAACCAACTACTTGCTCTTTGATTGCGTCCATCATTGCAACAAATAAATCGTAACCTTCTTTTTGATACTCAACAAGTGGATCTCTTTGACCCATAGCACGTAATCCAATTCCTTCTTGCAAATAATCCATTTCATATAAATGTTCTCGCCATTTTCTATCAAGAACACTTAACACAACTTGACGTTCTAATTCACGCATAACTTTAGGTGTTAGTAATGCTTCTCTAGTTCTATAGGCTTGCGCAGCATCTTTTCTAAAAGCATCAAGCAAGACTTCTTGATCAATTGAGCCACCATTTTGTTGTTTCAAAGCTTCTATGGAAACAGCTGTTGGGTAAAGATTCTTTAATGCCATCATTAATTGATCCAAATCCCACTGTTCTGGGTAGCCATCACTAGTTGCAGCAATTACGTAAGCCTGAATAGTTTCATCTATGAATTCAAGAATCTGGTCAGATAAATCTTGACCCTCTAAGACCCTTGAACGTTCTGCATAAATGACTTGTCTTTGTCTATTCAAAACTTCATCGTACTTTAAGACATTCTTTCTAATTTCAAAGTTTTGTTGTTCAACTTGTGTTTGAGCATTCCTAATTGCAGATGTAACCATCTTCGCCTCGATTGGTACATCATCTGGAACATTAAATCTTCTCAAGAATGCATCTACGAGTTCACCTTTAAATCTGCGCATCAATTCATCTTGAAGTGATAAATAGAATCTGGATTCACCTGGATCACCTTGACGACCAGATCGACCGCGTAACTGATTATCAATTCTTCTTGATTCATGTCTTTCAGTTCCTAAAACATAAAGCCCGCCTAACGAAGCAACCTCGTTATGCTCGGTTTCCACTTTTTGTGACGCGATCTTTACTTCCTCTAAATATGCGTGGTTATATGCATCCAAATCTGATTCAGGATCAAAACCTTTTTGTATCAAAGTGGCATTTGCAATAAATTCTGGATTGCCCCCAAGCATGATGTCTGTTCCGCGACCAGCCATGTTGGTTGCAACAGTAACTGCACCTTTTCTTCCAGCTTGAGCAACAATTGCGGCTTCTCGTTCATGATTCTTTGCATTCAAAACCTCATGAGGAACACCACGCTTTTTTAATAAATTACTTAAATATTCGGATCTTTCAACAGATGTTGTTCCAACCAAAACCGGTTGACCTTTTTCATGTCTTGCAACGAGATCTTCTACTACAGCAATAAATTTTGCCTCTTCTGTTCTATAAATTAAGTCTGATTGATCTTTTCTAATCATTGACTTATTTGTTGGAATTTGAACAACACCAAGTTTATAAATTTTGTCAAACTCAGCTGCTTCGGTCATCGCTGTTCCAGTCATACCGGAAAGCTTTTTGTACATACGGAAATAATTCTGCAAAGTTATGGTTGCAAGGGTTTGATTTTCCTGTTTAATTTCAACATTTTCCTTGGCTTCAATAGCCTGATGCATTCCTTCGTTATATCTTCGGCCTTGCAACATTCTTCCTGTGTGCTCGTCAACAATTAGAACTTCGCCATTCATTACCACGTAATCTTTGTCGCGTTTGAAAAGTTCTTTTGCTTTCAAAGCATTATTTAAATATCCAATTAAAGGTGTATTTACAGATTCATAAAGATTTTCAATTTTAAGTGCTTTTTCAACTGTGGCAATACCGTCCTCTAAAACTCCAACAGTTCTTTTCCTAATATCAACTTCATAATCTCGTCCCGGTTGCATCGTGCTGACAATACGAGCAAAATCTTTATAGTAGGAATTTGTTCCTTCAACGGGACCACTAATAATTAATGGAGTTCTTGCTTCATCTATCAAAATTGAATCAACTTCATCGACTATTGCAAAGTTATAACCGCGCTGGACTCGATCATTAGGCGACCAAGCCATATTGTCTCTTAAATAATCAAATCCAAATTCATTATTTGTTCCATAAGTAATGTCACATAAATAGGCATCTCGCCGAGAAGTGCTATCCATATTTGGACTGATGGTTCCAACTGTTAACCCTAAGAATCTGTGGATTCTTCCCATCCATTCAGCATCGCGGTGTGCAAGATAATCGTTGACGGTTACGACGTGTACTCCATTGCCACTTAATGCATTTAAATATGCAGGCAAAGTTGAAACTAAAGTTTTACCTTCACCAGTTCGCATCTCTGAAATATTGCCGAGATGAAGTGCTGCTCCTCCCATCAGCTGGACGTCGTAATGACGCTGTCCCAGAGTTCTTAAAGAGGCTTCTCTTACTGTTGCAAAAGCTTCTGGCAATAAATCATCTAAAGATTCACCATTTTGTACACGTTGTTTATACGAAGCAGTCAAAGTTTTAAGTTGCTCGTCACTAAGTTTACTGATGTCAACTTCTAAGGCATTAACTTGTTTGGCGAGACTTTCGAGTTTGCGCAAGACTCGTCCTTCTCCAGCGCGCAAAATTTTGTCTAGCACCAAAACCACGTTTAATTTCCTCTAATTAGTAGTGTCAAAAGAAGCTAAGACCTATGTTACGCAATTGCAAATCCGGCCAAAACTAAAGACCTATATTCCCTTTAGTTTGCTCACATCAGAAGCAGATAAAACCGAATCATCACGATGTCTGTGAAATCTGCGACGATCAGCAGTTCTGCGCAGTTGCTCAACCAATCTTTTAATTGCATGATCTAGACATGAGTTCATATCTGGGCCATCTGATTTAGAACGAAGATTAGTTCCAGCTCCCCTGACGGTCAAATCAATTCGATATTCAACTTTTTTCTGTTTTTTGTTTTCTCTATGCGTTACTTCAACATCGAGTAGGGCTAGTTTGATGCCAAACTTCTCCAATTTAACACTTTGCTTTAAAACATGATCTTTAAAATCATCTTTGATAATTGTTTGTCTACCGTGAATCACAATCTCCACAAAACACCTCGCTTTAAGTTTAGTACATTAACCTTTTTAATTCATTTTAACTATTCGCAGTCAAAATGACACAACCTCTAACTCGTATATTTTGAGAATTCAAGGCTCGAATACTCTCTGTAATTGTGGTTCCTGTTGTTATTAAATCATCTACAATAATCACTGGTTTAATTTCTGCAAAGTTAGATTTAAAAGCAAATCGCATATTTATTTTTCTCTGGGAATGATCTAAATTTGATTGATCTTTTCTTGATTGATTATTGATCAATAAGTTTGGTTCATAGATAAATCTTTTTCCTGCTATTTGACATGCATGTTTAGTCATTATTCCTATAGGATCTAGACCTCTCTTTTGTATGGACTTAGTTGGGCTTGGAACATTGACAACTTTCACATTTTCATGTCGTGAGAAATGCTTAAGACCCACAGCAATTATTTTAGAAAATGGAATTTTTAAGTTAGACACACCCTTATCTTTATATGATGTTATTAGCTTTGAGAAAGTTTGGTCTTTCTTAGTTAAAGTTAAAACAGGGACATTTTGAATATAATTTATTTTGGCTAACTTTAGATTAATTAATATACAGTTATTGCAAATAATTTCTTCAATTCCACCACAGAAGTAACAATAATCTTGTGCTAGCAGATTAGATAAATTATCTAAGACGGATTGAATTCGCACGTTCTTATTCTGAATAAAAAATCAAAATTCTAGGGATAGAGACTATAAAGGTGTGGATAAATTCGACTTGTGATTAATTATCCTGGATAGCTTGCGTTTATCAGACTTCCTCTATTAATCCATTCTCCACTTTTTCTCTCTAAAAGTAATCCATTATCTAGAGTTAAAAACGTTTCTTTCTTTAAGGCACTTGCGATATTTACAGAACCTATTTGCGTGTATAGCGATTTTGATAAACCATTAAATACATCAACAGAGAGAACACTTGCCGGATCTGAAAAATTATCGATGAACAGCACAGTACTCGAGTCTTGCCATGTTGCTTGAGAAACAGAAAAACCATCTTTAATTAATTTTCTTATGTAACCTATTTTTATATTTTTATCTTCTCTTGAAATATTTCCAATTCTTAACTCGGAACCGTAAACCGTATTTACTATTAATAAAGCCCTGACTCCATCAGGTGACGGAATTACGTCAATTACATTCTGTTTCTCGATACCATCTAGAGAAACATTCAAAACTTCATTGTTTTGTATGACATTTATTTGATTTAAACCAGTTACCCATATGGAATCAAAAATGTCTGAACGTGGAACGCGTAGACCTTGTCCCTCAATAATTACTTTTATTGGGTTGCCATCTGAACTATTTTGTACCACTAATTTTGTTCGATCTTCTGAAACTGCTGCCAGAATATTTTCTCCTCTATTTCTTGTTGCAGCAAACCATCTGCTTGAATTGAAATAGTTATCAGAAATTGCAGAAATAATCTCAGAATCAATCTCCACAATTTTGCCATCTTGAATGGCTAATGCGTCTGCTTCACGATTTGAATCAGGGGAAAACTTGTCCCAAAGTGTCATGCTTTGTCTTATCGGTGTGTTGGGAACAATTAAAGATTGACTTCCAACATTTATCCTAACTGATTTAATTTCAGGAATCTTTGCGAGAGTTTTGACTATTTGTGCAGATAAAACTTCTCTTAAAAATGGTTCTGCATTTAGAACTGTGTCATTAAGTGAGACTGTGGCAAGTCCATTGCTCACAGGGACTGAATTTATTGCTAATGAAGTTCCTACTGGAAAAGCTGATTTGACTGCTCCTGTTAGATTTTCTGCAGGCCCTGCAAGGAGCAATTGCATAAGACGAGTTGCAACCCCTGTAGTAGATCTTGGTAAAACTACTATGTCTGGGGTTAATGTTTTAAAACTTGAATCAGGAAACCAGATCGGAAATGTTGTAAAACTTCGGTTTAAATCAGCTCGGGAAATTAAAAGACCCTTACCTGCTAAATTTATTCTCCATTCATTTTCAACTTGTTTTAAACTAAATTCTTGAACTAATTGAGCATCTGGTTCACTTAAGGTAATTCTTGAATTTTCATCAACAATAGAACTAAGAGGTGCTGTAAAAAGTACTTTGTTATTTTCAATTGTATTTATGCGACCTTGCCCTTCATAAACCTGAATTTGTTCAGTAGGTTGCCAAGTGTTTCTGATTTCAGGTACTAAATATTCTCTGGCAATTCTAAAATCGTTGTCACTGGAGGCAGAAGCATTTAAAAATCCATTAACTATTTCCTCGGGTGACATCCCTGCTTGAGGGGTACTAGCAATTACTCGAACAATCGAACCTTCTGGCACTGTGCCTAAAATTGAACCTTCTTGAATTGCACTCTTGGTCGGAATATTTCCACAACCAACCACGATAAATGACATAAGAACGACAACAATTTTTTTCATTTTGAATCACTCTTTTGATCCACATCAATTAATTCTTGAAGGGCAGACATATCTAATTCGTGTTTTTCTTCACTTCCAACTCCAATTGTTAAAGGAGATTTATTAATTGATTTATGAGCAATTCGAGGAAGAGTTAATCGAAACATTGTGCCTTTGCCTGGCGCTCCCCATGCGTCAAGCCAACCTGAATGCAATCTTGCATCTTCTAATGCAATAGCCAAACCCAATCCTGTGCCACCGGTTGTTCTTGCTCTAGCAGGATCAGCTCTCCAGAATCGATTGAACACCAGTGACGATTCTCCAGGTTTTAATCCAGGTCCTTTGTCTTTAACTACTACTGCAATCGCCTCTTCGTCACTTCCAATTTCGACTTCGATTGGTTTTCCTTCACCATATTCTGAGGCATTTGATATTAAGTTCCTCAAAACTCTCTCTATTCTTCGCTTGTCCATTTCTATTTCTGGCGCAGTGCCTGTAATAACAACAGGGGTTTCTTGTTTTGCCAATAAATTAGAAAGTGAATCCGCAGTATTTTCAATAACATCTTTAATATTTACTTTGCTCAAACTTAAATCAGCAGCACCTGCATCAAATCTACTTATTTCTAGCAATTGGGAAAGTAAAATCTCAAATCTTTCTATCTGATTACTTAATAATTCAGCTGCTCTAGCTGTTTCACCGGTGTATTGATCTCGAGATTCATATAAAACATCAGCAGCCATTCTTACTGTTGTTAAAGGGGTTCTCAATTCATGAGAGACATCAGACACAAATCTTTTTTGCATTCGAGACATCTGTTCCAATTGGCCAATTTGCTGCTGAATTGACGCTGCCATTGAATTGAATGAACCAGCCAATTTCGCCAAATCATCTTCACCGCTTACTGGTACACGTTCATTTAAAAGTCCCATTCGTAAACGCTCTGCAGCTTCGGCAGTTTTTCTTACAGGAGACAAAACTGATCTGGTTAGATACCAAACTAAAATCAAAAGCCCAAAAATTAAGAATATTCCTGTTGCTAATACAGCAGAGCGAATAATTGCAATAGTTTCCTCTTCTTTATCAAGTGGGAAAAGAAGAAATAAAGAATAAGATCCAACGTTATTTATTTTAATGGGTGCGGCTACAACCAACCCTGGAATTTTACGTCCATCTAAGTATGTTATTTCTGTGTAAGCCCAAAGTAATTTATCAGTTTTTTCTACTCTGTTTTTAAGCTCTTCGCTAACACTACTTTCTGAAACTAAATTAGTTCCTCGCTCAGGCAAACCCTGCGTTGCAATTTCTTTTGACGCTAAAAATAAAACGTCATATAGTCCAGATTGACCTGCCCTAATTGCAAGAGCAGTTACAGCGGTATCAACGACTGTTGAAATATTTGGGGCACCTGCACCAGTTTCTGTCGCAGTTACAACTTTTTGTGCCTCATTTATGGCAGAAGATGCTTCAGTAATTGAAGAGGATTCTTTGGAAGTTAAAATTCCAGATGAAACTCTGTTAATTAAAACAAGTCCAATTATGGTCACTAAAAGAGTTGAAACAAAAAAAGTTGTGGCAATAATCCTAAGACTTAATGACTTATTCCAAGCTTGTCTTAATTGCGAGAAATAATTCACGGACCAGCCTTGTAGCCAACGCCTCTTACGGTCATTACGATTTCTGGGTTCTCTGGGTCATGTTCAACTTTTGCTCTAAGTCTTTGTACGTGAACGTTAACTAATCGTGTATCAGCAGGATTTCGATAGTGCCAAACATCTGTTAATAATTGTTCGCGTGTATAAACTTGCCAAGGTTTTCTAGCAAGTGCAAGCAGAAGATCAAATTCAAGTGGCGTTAGCAAAATTTCTTGTCCATCGCGCTTAACGCTGTGCCCTACAACATCAATTGTGAGATCGCCTAACTTCAAAGTTTCTGCCTTTACATCATCTTTTCTGAGACGAGCTTTTATTCTGGCAACCAATTCTTTAGGTTTAAATGGTTTAACAATGTAGTCATCAGCACCAGACTCCAAACCTTTTACAACATCTAAAGTGTCACCTCGTGCTGTCAGCATGACTATTGGAACACCTGATTGCGAACGAATTCTTTTACAAACTTCAATTCCATCAATTCCTGGCAACATCAGATCAAGCAAAACTAGATCGGGTTTAGTTTCGTTAAAAATACCTTGGGCTTTAGACCCATCATCACAAAATAAGGCGTCATAGCCCTCGGCCCTTAAAACAATTCCCAACATTTCAGAAAGTGCTTGGTCATCATCTACTACTAATACGCGAGCCATAATGCAATGTTGTCACCCCTTCTGTGACAAAATCAAAGTGGAGGTAGAAATGACTCAAGGTCCTGGCCCAAATTTGATTCCCTTAACGAAATTAACCCTTAGCGAAATTTTAAGTGGCTCTTTAAACTCCCTGAGGAGATTGCCAAAAACTCTTTTAGGAATCGGTTTGTTTTCCGGTTTCATAGTTGGTTTAAGTAATATCCTGGCAAGTGCTCTGGTTGTACAAAGTGGTGAAAGTTTAGAAATGCCTGCATTACCCAACCCTTCATCAGTTATAACCCCTCAACAAATTGAAGAATTAATACAAGCTCTTGCCCCAACATTAAAAGTTGCGGTAATTACATCAATAGTTCTATTTATTGTTCAAACCATCTCTGCAGGAATGTTTACTCATATTGTGGGAAATGCAATTATAGGAAAAAAGATAAATGCTGCTGAATCATGGAAAAAAACACAACCTCAATTACGAAGAATAGTAGTTCTTTCCATAATTTCATTTCTACTACCAACTTCTGCTGTAATCATCGGCTTATTGATTGGAGTCTCACTTTCTGGAATTAGTCCACTTTTAGTTTTTGTTGGATTAGGACTAGGGCTTGTTGCTGCTATCTATCTTTGGATTGGTCTATACGTAAGTATTCCCACACTTGTTTTGGAAGATTCCAAGTTAACCACTGCGTTTAAACGATCTTTCTACTTAGCGCAAATAAATTTCTTTAGAACTCTTGGTATTGGAATTATGGGAATAATTACTAGCCAAGCAATATCTATAGTGGTGTCAACCCCATTTACCCTTTTTGCTCAAACAAATTCAACACAAGAACCGACAACTTCCTCAATATTTATGTCTTCTATGGGATCAATACTGGGTTACACATTTATGTTGCCTTTTATTGCTTCATTCACAACTTTGTTGTACACAGATTTGCGAATTAGGAAAGAAAATATTGCAACAGAATTAGATAAAGCGAAAAATCAGTAACGATAATGCTCGGACTTGTATGGTCCGCTCTTATCGACGCCTAGATATTCTGCTTGATCGGTGGTTAATTCTGTAAGTTTTGCTCCCAATGCATCTAGATGCAATCTCGCTACTTTTTCATCCAAAGCCTTAGGAAGTGTGTAAACGCCAACTGGATATTGCTCAGTCTTTGTAAATAATTCGATTTGAGCCAACACCTGATTTGTAAATGAGTTACTCATAACAAACGAAGGATGACCAGTTGCATTTCCCAAGTTCAGCAATCTTCCTTCACTTAAAATGATGATTGATTTCTTCTCATCAAAAACCCATTCGTCAACTTGTGGTTTGATGTTTACTCTTCTAGCTTTTTTGTAGTTTGCAAGTCCAGCCATATCAATTTCGTTATCAAAGTGTCCAATATTTCCAACAATTGCTTTGTCTTTCATACGTGACATTTGATCAACTGTAATTACATTTTTGCAACCGGTTGCAGTGATAATTATGTCTGCGTATGGCAATGTGTTTTCTAAAGTATTTACTTCATAACCATCCATAGCTGCTTGCAATGCACAAATTGGATCAATTTCAGTGATGATTACACGTGCACCCTGTCCGCGCAAAGATTCTGCTGTTCCCTTACCAACATCACCATAACCACAAACAACTGCAACTTTTCCACCAATCAAAACGTCGGTAGCGCGGTTAATTCCATCAATTAATGAGTGACGTGTTCCATATTTATTATCAAACTTACTTTTTGTTACTGCATCATTGACGTTAATCGCAGGGAAAAGTAATTGATTGGACTTAAACATTTCATATAAGCGGTGAACACCTGTTGTGGTTTCTTCGGTTACACCTTTTATGTTGTTTGCAATATCTGTCCAAAGTCTTGGATTTTCTTTCAATGTTTTTTGAATCAATTTCAAAACAACCGCAAATTCTTCACTATCAGCTTTTTCTGGTTCTGGTTGTTCACCGGTTTTTTCAAATTCAACACCTTTATGAACAAGTAAAGTTGCATCTCCACCATCATCAAGAATCATGTTTGGACCTTCACCGTCAGTCCATTTCAGAATTTGTTCGGTGCACCACCAATATTCTTCAAGTGATTCACCTTTCCAAGCAAAAACTGGAACACCGTTTGGTTTTTCTTTTGTTCCATTTGGTCCAACAACTACAGCAGCTGCTGCATGATCCTGAGTAGAGAAAATGTTGCATGATGCCCAACGAACCTCAGCACCTAATTCAACAAGAGTTTCAATTAATACCGCTGTTTGAATTGTCATGTGCAAAGAACCAGTAATTCTTGCACCTTTAAGCGGTTTTGAGGCACCAAATTCTTTTCTCATTGCCATTAAACCCGGCATCTCGTGTTCAGCGAGTTGAATTTCTTTACGACCAAATTCTGCCAAAGAAAGATCGGCAACTTTGTAATCTAGATTTCCTGAACGGTCTACAGTCATTGAAAAGTCAGACACTTTTTATTTACCCCTGAGATTTAGTAAGAATGAAACTAACGATAATTCTGCCAGACTAAAAACTCCTTGCAACTACGGCATGACCTTTCACCACAACTTTTACATCAATATTGCTGATTAGTGCTACTTCTCCCTTTTCCAGAGAAATCTCCTGTGAACCATCACTTATTTTTGTCTCGCCTTCCAGGTTGAGAACTCCTGCGAATTGGGTGTCTCTTGATTGATAAGTCGAGTTATCAACTGCAACTAATTCAAAATCAGCTTCTGGTTTATAAATATGAACTCCATCTTTAGTATCAAGAGAAAGAACTTGCACCTGTTTTTCTTCCACAATACTTAATGCCGCATCTATATTTATATGTTTATTTGTTAAACCCATACGCAGCACATTGTCAGAGGTTGTCATAATTTCTACAGCCAATCCGTGCACATAGGAATGAGGAGTTCCTGGAGAAACATGAATTGCATGACCTTTTTCAAGGACATGAAATTGCATTAGAAGGCAGACTAAAACACCCGGATCGTTTGGGTATTTGGCAACAATTCTTTCAAATGCAGAAATAGTTTTAGCTGGATAGTTAGATTCTTTTAAACAAGTGACAACCAATTTATTTAAGTCAGAAACTTTCTGATTTTGTATTTCAAAAATAATATCAGCTGCTTCAAAAAAGGTATCTGTATCTAAAACTTCTTTGATGTCTGTAAGTTTTGATTTTTCAAAAAGTAAATTGAAGACTTTATCTCTTTTTGCCTTATTTTCTACACCTGCAAATGCTTGAAATTCTTCTAATGCAAAGAGCATTTCATCTTTACCATTATTGTCAGAAAGTAATTTTTCACTATCTTCAAATTCCTCTAAACCTGATTCTGCTGTTAACTTGTCAGGATGAACTTGTATCGATAAAGGTTCATTGGCGCAAAGTAATTTAATTAGTAATGGGAAACTTGAATTAGTCGATAATGGTTTATTTGATTTTTTATCAATTGATTTTCCTGAAGGATGATCACCAAACCAAAGCTCTGCTTGATTGGTGTCAGTTTTTTCAGACCAATTTGCAAGGCCATTAACTTTGCCCCAGGCATATTCTTTTAATGTGCCTTTGACAACAACTATCGAGTTGTAACTCATTTAAAAAGATTAGCCGCCGATGCCACGAGGTCCAGGAGTTGCTTCGTCTAGCAACATAACTGGAATTCCATCTTTAATTGGAAAAGTGGTGGCGCAACTTGAACAAACTATTTTTGTATCATCACCAGAAATTGAAACATCTGAGTGCTTTTCACAAGGACAAGCCAAGATTTCTAATAACTCTGGTTTAATTACAGAACTCATTGTGCATCCTTTCTAATAATTGCTAAAACTTCATCTCTTACCTTTTCCATTGTTGCATGGTCTTTAGCTTCTGCGTTTAAGCGAAGTAAGGGTTCTGTGTTACTTGGGCGAACATTTACCCACCAATTAGCACCCGAGAAAGTCAAGCCGTCTAAATCATCAATTTGGACATCGTTTTGGCTAGCAAAATGATCTTTCACTTTATTGCTGGTCTCTTTTACGTCTTTAACTTTGGTGTTAATTTCACCACTGGCTATGTATCTATCAAATTCCTTAATCAAAGATGAAAATGTGGTTTGAGATTTAGTTTCGCCAAGTGCGGCTAGTACATGAAGAGCAGCCAGCATTCCACTATCGGCAAACCAAAAATCCCTAAAATAAAAATGTCCAGAATGCTCTCCACCAAATATGGCGTTGGTATCTTTCATAACCTGTTTTATAAATGAATGTCCAACTCTTGTTTTTCTTGCAGTTCCACCATTTTCTTTAACAACTTCTGCAACGCTTTTAGAAGTAATCAAATTATGAATTATGGTAGAACCAGGTTCACGTTTTAGTTCTCTTTTTGCAATGAGAGCTGTAATTGCACTGGGCGAAATACTGTTGCCTTGCTCATCAACAAAGAAAGCTCGATCAGCATCTCCATCAAAAGCAATTCCTATATCAGCTTTTTCAAGAATGACTCTTTTTTGTAGATCAACCAAATTTGCCGGTTCTATTGGGTTTGCTTCATGGTTTGGGAAAGTGCCATCAAGTTCAAAATACAAAGGTACGATTTCAAAGTTGGAGTTTTCAAAAACTTTGGGAACACTAAATCCACCCATACCATTGCCAGCATCAATAACTACTTTAAGTTTTCTAGCTGAATTTAAATCAACAAGTGAATGTAGATATTTCACATATTCTTTATTTAAATCCTGGAAACGTTCTTCGCCCATTTTTCCTGTATATTTTTCAATCGGGTTTAGCACTAATTTAGTTATTTCTCTTAAACCTGAATCTTGACCAACAGGAGCAGCTCCTGGTTTAGCTAATTTGATTCCGTTATATTCAGCGGGATTATGACTTGCTGTAAACATTGCACCAGCAATGTTTAAAAATCCAGTCGCAAAATACAGCCCATCTGTTGAGGCAAGACCCATGTGTAAAACATCAACACCTTGATCTCTTACTCCCTGCGCAAAACTTTTAACCAATGCTGGTCCACTTGGTCTCATGTCGTGAGCAATTACTACTTGACCACAACCGCCTTCTTCTTTTCTAAGTTTCAACGCGATTACAAAGGCTTGACCAATGAGATAACAAATATTTTCATCAAGATCAGTTGGCACAACACCACGAACGTCGTATGCCTTGATCAGATTTTGTAAACGCTGCAAGGTGATTTCAGAACTCATAAGACTTCAAAGACTAGTAGAAACAGGGGTATTAGTTAGTTGTCATCACGAACGATGCGTAAATGACTTCTATTTGCATAATCGTTCGCAAAGGATGGTTCCGACCAAACATCTGGTTGAGGCTTAGCCGCTTCCCTAACTGCATTAGCTAGCGCCAATAAGTCATCCTGTGAAGGAATGTATTCCTCTGGTTCACTTTCAAGTCTTACAATTTCCCAGCCCCGAGGTGCTGTGAGTTTGCGAGCATGAAATTCACATAAGTCATAACAATGAGGTTCAGCAATTGTTGCTAAGGGTCCAAGGACAGCAGTGGAGTCTGCATAGACGTAAGTAAGTGTTGCCACGGCTAGTTTGCCACAAGACAACCTGGTGCATTTTCTTAAATATGCCATGATTTATACGGTAGTGAATTTGTTACGAAAGTGACGAGTAGACGCGCCTGATACTTATATATACAGCAGTTAATCCTTGATACTTGTGTTAAAAAACTTGAACTTAGATCGCTTGAGAGCGTCTCATCCGGCGACGTTCGCGCTCAGACAATCCACCCCAGATACCGAATCGTTCATCATTTTCTAATGCGTATTCAAGACATTCAGCTCTTACCTCACACGAAGAACAAACTCTTTTAGCTTCGCGTGTGGATCCGCCCTTCTCAGGGAAAAAGGCTTCAGGATCTGTTTGGGCGCATAGTGCTTTTTCTTGCCAGCCCGCTGGCTCACTATCGCTTGGAACAAGACTTAGGCCCGTGAAGTCGGACAATTAATAACCCCCATAAATCGTTTACCGAAAGTTCATTTCGGCATAGGTAGAAAACTACCTGAACGAATTACACGCGTGTAACTAGGGGTAGGTCAAGTGTTTTCGGCATCTTTTTTGAACTTTTTTGCTTATTCAGCCATAAAAGTCCGATTTTCAAGGATTTTTTTGAGAAATTTCTAAAAAAGTTAGTTATTCGACCAGTCGGGTTGAGATGGAATTGTTTGATTATTCAATTCAATTCTTGAGATTTTTTGATCTGGCCAAATGCGTGAATCGTTGGTTAAAACCGAGTTAGGAGCTAATTCAACAAAATCTGCCACTACAGAATTTTTTATTACACAACCTTGACCAATCTTTGCTCCTGAAGCAATGATGCTTGATTCAATTTCGCAATTTGATGCAACCACGACTTCATTTGCGATCACAGAATTAGTTATATGGCAATCTTTTCCAATTATTGAATTTACTCCAATGACTGTTCCTTCATTCAATTTGGCTGACGGATCTACTTTTGCACCATTTAAAATTAATTTATCACCAAAGGAATTCAATAAACCAGATTTAATATTTCCTATCACCAAATCACTGGATCCTTTGACAAAGGCTTTAGGAGTTCCTAAATCTAGCCAGTAACCTTGATCAACTACACCTATTACTTTCAATCCTTTTTTAAGTAAATTCGGAAATACTTCTCTTTCAACAGAAACAACTTTTCCAGTTGGAATTAAGTCAATAATTTTCCTTTTGAATATGTACATTCCAGCATTTATTTGATCAGTGATTATGTCTTCTTTTCTTTCAGGCTTTTCTAGGAATGCAAGGACATTTCCTTCTTCATCTGTTGGAACAGAACCATAAGCCGAAGGGTTTTCAACTTTTGTTAAATAAAGTGCTACATCAGCATTCTTTTCTTTCCAAATTTTTAAAACATTATTAATGTCAACTCCGGTTAGAACATCTCCGTTAAAAACCACAACCGGATCTTCTGGGCCACAGGTCAACAAATCTGCGGCGTTCCTAATTCCACCTCCGGTGCCAAGTTGTTCTGGCTCAAAGGCGTAACTAATTTTTACTCCTAGTTTGGAACCATCTCCTAGTTCTTTTCGAAAAACTTCGGCTTTAAATGCTGTTCCAAGCACAATGTGATTAATACCGGCTGATTTAGCTTTTGAAATTTGGTGAGCAGTAACTGGAAAACCAGCAACTTCCAACATTGGTTTAGGTGTGTGGATTGTTAAAGGTTTAAGCCGGGTGCCATAACCACCCACTAAAAGAATTGCCTCAGTCACAAAACCTCTCAGTTTTAATTTATTTGTTAATAAATAAAACTAATTATGAACCAGGTGTTGGAGATGTTTCAGGATCAAATGTCACTGGGTATGTCTTTGGCACAAAAAGCACCCAAGTTTGACCCGGAGCAAACACATGGCTTGTTGCTCCAACTGTGTAGACGGTTGGATTTGTTGCCATTGGTCTAGACCAGGTTGCTTCAAATCTTTGACCATCACGCATCACAATTGCTTCACCTGTGCCAACTGTTTGAATTAAAGGAGTTTTATTTCCGTTTTTGTCTTGAAAACCAGAATCGGCCAATTGATCTACATATTGAACAATTATGTTTTTAGCAAACAAGGGTTGATTGGTAACCGCATCTGAAGCTGGTTCGCCATCTAATGCAATTACCCAAGCATTATTTGTGCCATCCCATTCAGCACCAACTCTAGATGCTGGCCATTTGGCAGAAAAAGATTTAGTAGTTGTTCCGCCAGTTGCAGCAATGTCAGAAAATGTCCAGCCCATATCTTTTGCACCACTTATTCCTGTTAAGGAAGAAACCAGTCCACCAAGATCAACAGTTAAATTATGTGGTGCATTTTTATCTGGTTGTCTGGTGTAAAACTTTCCATTCAAACCGTGGCTTGCATTAATTACATTTGCTTGATCAATCAAAGGTAGGAATTTAGTTTGAGCTCCGCTGAAAGCAAATGCTGGAGTTCCAAACTGTTCCATGATTTCTAAATCTGAAATTCGCGCTGATCGAACTGGTCCTACTTTGTTTGGCATTGAAGAATTAAAGACTGCGGCAATTCTGGTTAATCCTGCTTCTACTTCTTCTACAAAAACCATGTCAGCTGCAGAGATTCCCCATTGAGGTCTTGCAGGATTTACGTTGTCAATTTTCACAACTGCAATAGGTCCACCGCTACCACCTGGTAATCCTGAAAGTGGACTAAAACCAACTTTGGCAGTTTCTGTTACTTCTGGAGCCGCAACTTCTGTGGTTGTTGAACCACATGCAGAAAGCATGAATGTTGCTGCTGAGGCTAGAGCGATAAGTTTCAATGTTTTTGTCATACTCCAAACGATAGGCGTAAACTCTCAAGTCGAACAGCCCTGACTCACCCATCAATAGGTAGTGTTCATGAGGAATACATCTTGAAACCTGTTTTCCTCACTAGTCTCAAAGTGGAGATATGACCAGTAAACCGAAAGTCGCATTGCCCACCGACCGTTTGAGGTTATTGGTGGCCATTGGCTCTGGGGTGATTTTGATTGTCGCCACGGTTGCTGGAATTTTTGGTTTTGCTGCCCGAAATTTAGCTGGCAATATAAAAGCTTTGGAAGTAATCGCCTCTCCTAAACCAGTTGCTGAAACTGGGCCTTTAAATATTTTGTTAATGGGAACAGACACCAGAACAGATCAAGGTGGAGGATTTGGAAGCGAAACTGATTTAGGTGGCAACGGAAGAAGTGACACCACTATTCTTGTTCATTTATCAAATGATAGAAAAAGTGCAGTAGTAGTAAGCATTCCAAGAGATTCTGTTGTAAATATTCCAGCTTGCACCAAAGCCGATGGCACAACTGTTGCAGAAAGAACAGATTTATTTAATTCTGCCTTTTCTTCCGCAGGTCCAGGTTGCACAGTTAAAACAATTGAAACATTAACTGGAATTACAATTAATCACGCCGTCATTGTTGATTTTGTTGGATTTTCAAACGTCGTAGATGCATTAGGTGGAATAAAAGTTTGTTTAACAGAAGCAATTGATGAACCTGTTGAAAATGGCGCTGGAATTCAATTACCTGCCGGAGTCCAAACTTTGGATGGAAAAAATGCTTTAGGTCTAATGCGTGCTCGATACTCTTTAGCTGATGGCAGTGACTTAAAAAGGATTGAAAGACAGCAAGAGTTACTTTCCATAACTATTGATCAAGTAACCGAAATGAATTTAATTACTGATCTTCCAGCTTTATATAAAGTTTTAAATGCTGCCACTTCGTCTTTAAGAATGGATCCAGGACTTTCTGATTTAGATTCACTGGTCACACTTTCCACAAGCCTTTCCAGCATGGGCTCTAAGAATGTTTCTTTTGTGACTGTTCCTTATGAAGGAACTCCTGATGGAAATCATGTGCAGTGGACAGCAACTGCAAATGATTTATGGAGCGCCATCATCAACGACACAGGTTGGCCCCCAAATGAAGTTGTGGCAGCACCAAGTGAAACTCCTTCTTCTGAAACAGAAAATATTGTGGTCAAGCCAAGTGACATTTCAGTAGTGGTTTTAAATGGAACTAAACGAGCAGGATATGCAGCACTTACTGGGGATTTCTTAAAAACTCAAGGTGTAAATATTGCTGAAGTGGGAAATGCTGCAAACAAAGAAACAGCTGAATCTGTAATTGTTCATACACCAGGAAATTCACTTAAAGCCCAACTGATTGGTCAATTATTGGGAATAACAAACATTGCTGAAGATCCAGAATTAGCAGGAGGCGATGTGGCAGTTATTTTGGGTAATAATTCTCCAACATCTTGGACTGCACCAGCAGCGCCAGTTGTCGTAGAAACTCCAACTAATGCAACACCAACACCGGATCCTTCGCCAAGTGCAATTGCTGCTCCTGAAAGTGGATTGTTCTGTCCGCTGCCTTAAATAATTGGTGGGCGCAAATAAAACGTCAATTTAAGAACGGTCAGCCAAGACATTTTCTTGTAATTAAATAAATCAACAAACTTTCCATCTTCCCAACCGAGTTTGAATTCCTTAAGTCCTTCTTTATTTCCGCGTAGTCGCAAAAGTGAAATTAACTTCCAATTGAATAAATACCAAGATGAGATTAAACCTGGTAAATTTCTTCGAGCTAAGAGAACTCTATTTCTTGCCTGATATTGATAATAAATTTTGTGTCTAGTTTCTGGTTCAACTGCTGGATGAGAAACAACAATGTCACCGGCGTACCAACACTTATAACCTGAATCCCAAATTCTCCAAACTAAGTCAACACCTTCATGTCCATAAAAAAATTCATATGGCCAAAGTCCAACTTTTTGAAATACATCTCGCCTTACCGTTGTTGCACCCTCCCAAAGAGAAAACATGTGGGATGGGCGATCTGGATTTTTGGTATTTAGTCTTGGTATCCATCGTCTAGGTGTTGGCAAACCATTTGGATCTTTTGGCTGAGGTTGAATCAAAGCTATTTTTGGATTTGCAATAAATTTCTTATAAATTCTTTCTAAGGTATCAATGTCCTCAAGGACGACATCGTCATCAAGAAAGAAAAGCAAATCACCATTCACGCTATTTACACCTGCATTTCTTCCTGCAGGGATGCCAAGGTTTTCTTTAATATAAACGCTTTTAACTTTTTCTGGAAGATCAACTGGTTGCCAACCATTTCCCACAACAACTACTTCAGTAGTAACTCCAACTTGTCCCAATATTGAAGAAATTGCGGCTTTCAACTGCTCTGGTCTATTTCCTTGAGTTAATACAACGCAACCAAAAGTTGGTTTTAATTCATTCATTTGTTTAAGCGCGTAAACGAGAGGATGTAAGAATTGCAACTAAATGCCCAACAACTGTGATGAATGCAGCCACTGTCAAAAATGCAAGTATTTGCGATGATACTTGAAAAATAGCAGCAATCAAGATTATGAAAGTTAATTCAATAGAGTGATAAATTTTATGTATAGGAAAAAATCTGAACATCGATCTAATGATTGCTAAGAAGCTATTTCTTGGGACAGCCACATTTTTGTCTTCAGAAAGTTTGTTTAAATTAGAAAAACTTCTTGCCACATGAACCATGTCATTGAACACTTTATTAAAGGTAATTAAAAGTGCTAGGACCAAACCATAAATTATTGCTACAACTAATTCTTCATTTTCAAGAAAAACCCTTATCCCAAAAGCAATAGCTATTAATGCTTCTGTTGAATAATGGCCAAATCGATCAATAAATATTCCTGCAGGATTAAACTTTTGCGTAACACGGGCCATCTCTCCATCACAGCAATCAAAAAGCATTTGAAGTTGAGCAAAAACTACTGCCAAAATTGCCCCGGTTATTCCCGTTTTAATCACACTGGCTGCAGCTATCCAACCTGAAAAAACCATCAACCAAGTGACCATTGTGGGACTTAAGCCAATAGAAAGTAAAACTTTAGATAGATATGGAGAAATTTTTCGCATATACAAAGGTCCAGACCAATGTTCAGCAACTCTCCTATTTAGTACTTCTGAAGGTTGACCTAGAGACTTTATTTGTTGCACGGAGTAATTAATCATGCAAACCACCTGAATCTGTTTGGTAAGCATTTAAAGCTTCAGACAGAGTGCCGTTAACTGCAAGTGAACCATTTTTAAGATACAAACCTCTGGTACAGAATTCTTTTAAGTCTCGTTCCTTATGAGATACCAAAAAGAGAGTTTTGCCTTGATTTAAAAGATCTTTCATTCTTATGTAACACTTTTCCTTAAAAGCAGCATCTCCCACAGCTAGTGCTTCATCAACTAAAATTATAGGTTCGTCAATTGATGTGACAATGGAAAATCCGAGTCTTACTTTCATTCCACTGGAAAAATGCCGAACCGGGGTATCTAAAAATTCTCCTATTTCAGCAAACTCAACAATGCTGTCAAATCTTTTCTTAAGTTCATTTCTACTTAATCCGTGTAAACCAGCAACAAGTCCAATGTTGTCCCTGGCAGTTAAATCGCTCTTTAAGCCTCCGGTTAATTCAATTAAAGGTGCAACACCACCATTTACTTTCACACTTCCCTCATCAGGAATTAAAACCCCAGCAATGATTCGAAGTAGTGTACTTTTACCTTGCCCATTTGCACCCATCAATCCAACAGCTTCTCCGGCTTTTACTTCAAAATTAATATTTCTTAACGCCCAGAAATCGCCTTTAGGGGAAGTATTTTTTTGTTGCAAAAGCATTTCTCTAATCGAGAAATTTC
>JBJOKB010000073.1:0-5319 GCA_046046315.1 Actinomycetota bacterium
CTTTTAGTTCTTCTTGAGTTTTTCTCAAATCGTCAATTAATCTTTCGCGAAGTTTAAAGTCCAAACCGACCAAAGGATCATCAAGCACATAAACATCTGTTGCTTTAGCAAGACCTCGAGCAATTGCCACACGTTGTTTTTGACCACCGGAAAGTTGTTCTGGTTTTTTACCTAATAAATCTTTAATTCTTAATAATTCAGCAACTCTTTCAACTGATTCTTTCTTTGTGGCTTCACTTGCTTTTGCCAAAACCAATGGATATTCAATGTTTTCTTGAACTGAATAATGAGGATAAAGAGCAAAACTTTGTGGGACATAACCAATGTTTCTATCTCCTGCTGAGGCTTTGGCAACATCTTGGCCACGCACGATGATTGAACCTGCATCAACTGGTTCTAGTCCCATGATGGTTCTAACTAGAACTGATTTACCATTTCCAGGTTTTCCACAAATCACAGAAAAATCGTTCATTGCAGCTGTGAAAGAAAGATTATCTAAAACAACTTTATTGCCATAGGACTTTGTAAGCCCTGTGACTTTAAGTGCTAAATCGGCCATTTTAATAATCTCCTGTTTAATAATTCTTCTTAGGTTTGCCAAGTTCAATCAAGTACGGTGTAACTAAAACTGAAAATGCAAAAATAATCACAATTATCAAAAGGATCACTAAGGTCTTTTTGAAAGTTTTCTTGCTGTTCCAATCGGGATTAATATTTCCTAGTGCTACCTGCAAGGTTACTACCACGAAAAGTAATCTAAATCCCCAAACATAAATTGTGTAAGTAAATTGTTGCGCCAACATAACTAGAGCGACTAAGAGCAAATAAATATTAATTCTTTGTGCACGAGCTGCAAATGGAGGTTTATTTGTTTTAACTGCTTCAGACATTTATACCTCACCTCTAACTGTACCGAAGGTAAGTCCGACAAGCAGATATTTTTGGAACGCATAAATTACAACTACTAGTGGTAATACATAAAGTGTTCCAATGGATGCAACATAAGCCCAATCAATTGATCCACCTTTAGTAGAACCGGTGAACAAACCAACAGGGATACCAAATGTTTTTGCTCCACCAAGTTGGAAGTTAAACAAGAATTCGTTCCACACAAACAAAATGTTGAACACAAATGATGCCACTAAACCAGGTTTAACTTGAGGCAAAATTACTTTAAACATAATGTGCCAACGAGAGGCACCATAAACTAAACCAGTTTCATCAAATCTTTGTGAAATTCCATCGAGGAATCCTTTTAAAATCCACACTGAGAACGGAATTGAAAACATTGCGTAGAAGGCAATTAAACCAACATATGAGTCTTTTAATTTCAAAAGGTTAAACAATTGGAAGTATGGGACAACGAAAGCAGCAGCTGGCACAAATCTGGTTGAGAGAAGCAAGAACATTAAGAAATCTGTTCCTGCTGGTTTATATCTTGAGAAAGAATATGCAGCAAGATATGCAACCAAAATTGCAATGATTACAGATCCAAATGAGTAAACAATTGAGTGTGTGAAGTAAGAGAAAGTGTTATCAAAACTTAAAGCTTCTGTGATGTTGGAAAGTGTTGGTTTGAAAACAAACACTGGTGGAGAAACCACAATGCTTGCTTTTGGTTTAAACGCAGTAGAGATAATCCAAGCAACTGGAAGGAAGAAAAGAATTGAAATTGCCCAAGCACCGATAGTGGCAAACTTGATTGGGCCTGATTTACGTTTTGGTTTGAATGTTGTTTCAGCCATTTTATTCCTCAGCCTTCTTTCGAGCATTCAAAATGTATAGATAAATAGATGTCAAAGCGATTGCAATAAACATCAAGAACACTGAAACTGCTGATGAGTAACCTAACTTAAATGATTTAAAAGCAAATCGATACAAGGAAACTGCAACTAATTCTGTTCTATCTCCTGGACCGCCACCTGTCATTACATATGCCAAGTCCATTGTCTTGAAAGCATCAATAGTTCTTAACAAAATTCCCAAACCTAAAATGAATTTTGCATGTGGCCAAATAACTGTTCTGATTAAACGAGTTAATGGCAAACGATCTACTTGAGCAGCTTCTAATTCTGCTTTTGGTACAGAACCAAGTGCTGCCAAAGTCATCAAAGTCATAAATGGTGTCCACATCCAAGTGTCCACAAAAACCAAAGTTGGGAAAGCCAAAGTTTGATCAGTTAAAGTATCAAATCTTTCAAAACCTAATGTGGAAACTAAATAGTTAATAACACCCAAAGTTGGATCAAGAATAAATTTCCAAAATAGAGAAGTTGCAATTGGTGTTACCACCATTGGTGTAAAGAAAAGAGTTAATGCTAAACGACGACCTGGCATCTTGTCGTTTTTCCAAAACAAAACACCAATCAAAATTCCTAAAAGAGTTTGCAAAATAACTGCACATAGCAAGAAAATAAATGTTCTAGAAACAGATCCTGCTAATTGTTGGTTTGCTAAGAAATCAGTGAAGTTTTTAAAACCAATTAATTTTGGTTTGTTTGCTGAAGTTAAGGTGTAATCATAAAAAGCTAAACCGAACATCCAAATTGTTGGAAGAACGCTCATTAAAACGAAGAAGAATAAAACCGGAGCTAATAAGCCCCAAGAAAACCAATTCTTTTTTGACTCTGGCTTCTTAGCCTTTGGAGCATCCTTGATTGATTTCTCAAGTGTCTCAACGCTCTTGGCCATTACCATCCCTTTTTAAATCGGGTCTTGCTAAAAATTAACTTGCGCTAATCATAAGAGTTGTGTTGGTGCCCCGACGAGCGGGACACCAACACAATGGTCTTTCCTCGTAACTCTTAGAGAGTTAGAGAGTCGACATTCTCCGGAGGAGCTGTCTGGGTACGACCAGCATTGAACAGAATTTGCTGTTGTTTTGCTGCTGCATATTCAAGAGCTTCTTTTGATGTCTTAACTGTTCCAGTTGCAACACCGTTGAATGCTTCTTGTTGTACTGCGAGCATTTCAGCATATTCAGGCAAATGCCAGAAGTCTTGTGAACGGCCTTCTTCTAACATGTAGAGGAATGGCTTCACATAGTGAGCTACACCTAGGTACTCAGGATTTGCAGCACCTTCTTTGCTCCAAGGCAATCCACCGTTTTCTTTGATGAACTTGTCTTGTGTTTCTTTGGTGTACCACCATTTAAGAACGTCGATTGCCACACGCATGTGATCATCGTCGTTATAAGCGTTGATTACCCATGGTTGACCACCCATTGCACCAATAAGTTGTCCGTTCCACTTTGGAAGTGGGATTGAGATAACTTGTTCTGGTTTAACAACAGCGTCTTTACCACCCATGAATGCACCGACTGCTAACCATTGCCAAGCGGAGAAACATTTTCCACCGTTGAAAAGGTCGAGTAGGTTACCGATACCGAATGAAGCAGCATCCTTTGGTTGATATTTCATCAAACCAACGAATTGATCCATTGCAGCAGCGTTAACATCAGAGTTTAGAATTCCGTAAACATCTGAAGTTGTTGGATCCCAAATCTTTCCGCCTGTTGAATAAGCGAATGGATAGTAGGCGCAGCTAAAGAAATCGTATTCTTTCGAATACATCATTGCTGTTCCGTACATTTCCTTATCTGGGCGATGGAAGAATTCAATGATCTCAACTAGATCTGTGAATTCGATTTCCATCATTGCATCTTGAGTTGTTGGAAGATCTTTTCCGTATTTAGCTTTGAATGCAGCTTGTTCGGCTGGATCTTCTAACATATCTTTACGCATGAATACACCTTGTGTATCAGGCATTTGTGGGAAGCCCCAACGAATTCCTGAACCGTCTGGGTAAACCTGGTAAGTGTTTGTTACCAAACTTGAGAATGGTTCGATGTCTAGTTCTGGGTTTGCTGCGAAGACATCATCTGCCTTAACAATCCAACCTGGTTCTGACAAAGCACCTAACCATTGTGAATCAACGATCAAAAGATTGTAATCTTGTGATCCTGATGCAAGTGTTGGAGAAACCTTTTGGAAAAGTTCTCCGAATCCACCTTCGATGAAAGTAATATCGTTAACTGTGTAACCATATTTTTCTTTTGCGTAGGCTTGGAAGTCTGGCCATAGTGTTGCTGGCGCAGAGCTTGGTGGCCATCCGGCAACGCGTGAATATGCAAAGTCAATTGTTTTACCTTGCATGTTTTCTGCGTTACTTCCGTAAAGTGGTGAATCTGCTGCTGGGGCTGCGCCACCTTCAGCTGAATCTCCACCGCTGCTGCAAGCTGCCAACAGACCTGCTGCTGGGATTGCAACGCCTGCCGCGGCGCCAGCCTTGATAAGGCGACGACGGTCAAGCTTCATTTTTGTCTCTTCTGACAAGTGAGCTCCTTCTCAAAAAAGATCGACCCAAGACGGGCCGGTCTTAGGGTCAATAATGGGATACAGGTCGGTATCCCGTCAAGACAATCAGACATTTCTTCGTAACAATTAGGTAACGCTATTCTGAAGGTCCCTTGAGGGGAGTTTCCCTCTTCGTGACTGCGAATAAGAACTGAGGCGCAAGTGACTAAATACCGAATTGTGGTGGGTTCTGACTTTGCGGGCTTCGAGCTCAAAGAACTACTCAAAAAATACCTCAAAAACGATCCCCGAGTCTCTGAAGTAATAGAGATGGGCGTTAATTCATTAGATGACAAAACAGATTATCCAAATATTGGTTTTGCACTGGGTGAAAAAATTATTTCAGGTGATGCAGATAGAGGTTTATTAGTTTGCGGCACAGGAATTGGTATGGCAATTTCTGCAAACAAGGTTCCAGGAATTAGAGCAACAACAGTTCATGATCCTTATTCATTAGAAAGAGCTGTGTTAAGTAATAACTGTCAAGTAATAACAATGGGTGCAAGAGTTATTGCACCTGAATTAGCTTTGAGTTTAATTAAACCTTGGCTTGATTATGTATTTGACGAAGAAGGACCAAGTGCACCAAAGGTTAAACAAATAATTGAATTAGAAAAAGGAGCAAAGAAATAATGAGTAAAGGAACAATTGCGTTTCCCATAGCCGATGGTGTTGAAGATTTGGAATATCACGTAACCAGAATGCGTTTAGAAGAAGATGGCTTCAAAGTTGTTAGTGCTGGTTTAGATAAAAAACAAATCACAGGCAAAAACGGTTTAAAGATTGATATTGATGTTTTGATTTCAGATTTGAAAGCAAATGATTTAAAAGGTTTAGTGCTCGCAGGTGGATGGGCCCCAGACAAATTAAGAAGATATGACAGTGTAATTAATTTAATTAAAGAAATTAATTCTCAAAATAAAGTTATTGGAATTATTTGTCATGGTGGATCTTTAGCTGTTTC
>JBJOKB010000111.1:0-4654 GCA_046046315.1 Actinomycetota bacterium
AGTGAAGAGTGACCCAATAGTTCTTGCACGATTCGAAGATCTGCTCCTCCTTCTAACATATGAGTTGCAGCACTATGTCTTAAATCATGCGGGGATATTGCTGGAGCTCCTTGCACTCTCATAATTGCATTTGTCACAATTCTTCTAACTTGCCTTGTATCTAATCTTTTACCACGTGCGCCGATAAATAAAGCATTTCCAGATTTTTCATTTATAAGTTCTGATCTTGATTCATCAATATAAGTTCGAAGTGCCTCTTTAGCGGGTTTTCCAAATGGAACAACCCTTTCTTTATTTCCTTTACCAATTACTCTCATTGTGCAACGAGAAAAATCTAAATCTTTTAAATCTAATCCAACTAACTCACCAACACGAATTCCTGAGGAATAAAGAATTTCTAGAATTGCGTGATCACGCATTCTTAAGGCTACTGAATTTTCTTCATCTTCTAAATCTGAAGCTGTTTGCATTAACGCATTAGCTTGTTTTTGTCCTAAAATATTTGGCAAAGTCTTATTGACTTTTGGTGAGACAAGCCTGATGGCAGGATCTGTTTGTATTAAACCTTTTTGAAATGCCCAAGTGCTAAAAACTCTAGCTGTGCTACTTCGTCTTGAAATTGTTGAATTAGAAGAGCCTTTATCCTTTTGATCAGCCAACCAAAGTCTAAATATATTGAGATCTAGTTCTTTAAGATTTTTAATTCCCTTATTAGTGGCAAATTGCAAAAATAGTTCCAAGTCAGTTCTATACGTCCTGACAGTGTTTAAGCTTCGATTTTTTTCATTTGAAAGGTAGTGCACAAATTGCTCAACAATCGGACCAAACCAGTCGTTTGTATTCGTCATAATTCAATGCTCTCATATTTTGATAAATTTATCTTTATGAACATGGCTAGGAAAGTGCATGCCCCAGAGGAAGAATTAATTCCAAAACTTGTTGTAAATTTGTAACAGATTCTGCTTCACGATTACGGATTAATTCATTATTTCCTCTACTTGTTTCAGAGTAAATCGAACCTGGTGTCGCCAGCACTAAACGTTGCATTCTTAATGCATGCCTTGCCGTTGATAATGCACCTGAAATATCAGGTGCTTCAATAACCATCGTTGCTTTTGATAAACCCGCAATAATTCTGTTTCTCTCAAGAAAATATTTCTTGGTAGGGCTTCGACCTGGCGGGTATTCACTTATCATTAATCCAGTTTTAATTATTTTTTCAAATAAAAATTCATTTTTCGATGGATAAAGCTTATGTAGTCCATTTGCCTGCACACAAATGGTTGTACCTTTTGCATTTAATGCTCCATGATGACTTGAAGTATCAATTCCTAATGCCCCACCAGATACAACATTAAATCCTAAGGAAGCTAGATCAAAGGAAAATTCACCCGCAATGGTATTTCCATAATTTGAAGATTTTCTAGTTCCCACTATTGAGATTGATTCTTTAGCAAAATTATCTATTGATCCTTTGTAGAAAAGACCAAAAGGTCTCTGATTTCTCAGATCGTTAAGATTCTTTGGCCACTTGGAATGCTTATTAGAAATATAGTTCAAAGAATAAAGTCCTAATTGATCCTTTAGATATTCAACAGAATCAAAAGCTTTAAGTCGAGCTAGTCTTTTCTTCTCATAATTTTCAGTGGCATTCGCTTTGCTTATTATTTGAATAGCTTCTTCTGCACCAAACTTTTCAATAAATTCGCAAATTTTGTCATCTATTGAGTCTGATATCCAGCTTAAAATGAGATACGCATCTTCTTCTGAGGCTGTTTTTATCATCTTGAAATAATTGCAAATTAATCAAAAGAACAATCTAAACAATAAAATTATTGTGGAAAACAACTGATTGTGGACAATATTTAAAAACTATCTACCTTCAAGCAATGGTCTTGCATGATTTACAGGCTTACCATCTTTAATTGCTTTTCTTCTGGCCGCTATTCCTGAAAGTGCTTCTAATACAACTCTGTTTGCAAGTAAGGCTGTTATTTCGGCATGATCGTAAGCGGGTGCGACTTCTACAACATCCATTCCCACAACAGGTAGTTCAATAGCAATTTTTCTAACCGCATCAAGTAATTGTCTGGAGGTTAAACCACCTGGTTCTGGGGTTCCAGTTCCTGGAGCAGAACCAGGATCGACTACATCGATATCAACACTTAAGAAAATGCCATCTACATCTTTTATTGCATTGTTGATTACTTCATCCATAATTACATCAAAACCGCGAGAAATAATTTCGCTCATTTCGTATGAACGCATTTCTTGTTTTGCCATCCAAGCCAAAATATCTGCAGGAGGCCAATATCCTCTTAAGCCAATTTGAAAAAATTTACTACCTTTAACTGCGCCTGATTCAATTAATTGACGCATTGGTTGACCATGGCCTACTAATGATCCAAAAGTTATTTCACCTGTGTCAGCATGGGCATCAAAGTGCAAGATAGCAATTTTTCCCCAGCCAACAGCTTTTGCTACTCCTGTGGCATTTGGCCAAGTAACGGTGTGATCTCCGCCAAGAATTAATGGAATGGCACCAGACTTTGCAACTTTTTCAACAACAACTTCTAAAGATGCACATGATTTATTAATGTCGCCAGAAAACATTTCCACATCACCGGCATCTTTAACAATGATGTCTTTTAGGCCATCCATTCTGGTTGCTAAATGTGGACGAGAACCATCATGAGGTAAATAGTCGGTTCCTCTTATTGAAGAAGGGCCAAGTCTTGCCCCTGATCTATAACTTGTGCCGCCATCAAATGGCGCACCAATAATTACTACATCTGCATCTTTATAAGAACTTAATTCATCAACATCACACTCAGGAATTCCCAAGAATGTAATGTTTGGTCCAAACATTGCTCCGTAACGCATTAGTTTTGTGGGAAACCTAAATTAATTCCACCATGACTTGGATCAAGCCATCTGGAAGTAATTACTTTTCCTCTGGTGTAAAAATGAACACCTTCGGTTCCATGTGCGTGAGAGTCTCCAAACAAAGAATTTTTCCATCCACCGAATGAGTAGTACGCAACTGGAACTGGAATTGGGACATTTACTCCCACCATTCCAACTTCGATTTCATTTTGGAATCTTCGAGCAGCACCACCATCATTGGTAAATATCGCTGTTCCGTTTCCATATGGATGATCATTAACAATCTTTAAAGCTTCTTCATATGTTTTAACTCGAACTACACTTAGTACCGGTCCAAATATTTCATCTGTGTAGATAGACATATTAGTTTTGACATTGTCAAATAATGTTGGTCCTAACCAATAACCTTCTTTAGCACCATCTGCTTGAACATTACGTCCATCAACAACTGCAGTTGCGCCTTCTTTAATTCCTGCTTCTACATATGATGCAACTTTGTCTCTGTGTTGCTTTGTCACCAATGGGCCCATATCGGAATTTTTAGTTCCATCTCCTGTTACTAACTTGCCCATGCGATCAACGATTCTTTTAATTAATTCATCAGCAACTGGCTCAACTGCCACGACAACAGAAATTGCCATGCATCGCTCTCCCGCTGAACCAAAACCAGCATTAATTGCTGCATCGGCTGTTAAATCTAAATCAGCATCTGGCAAAACAACCATATGATTTTTTGCTCCACCTAAAGCTTGAACTCTTTTACCGTTCTTTGTTCCTGTTTCATAAACATATTTAGCAATTGGTGTTGAACCTACAAATGAAACTGCTTTAATTTTTGGATGTTCTAAAATTCGGTCAACGGCCACTTTGTCTCCATTTATAACTGTGAAAACACCGTCAGGTAATCCTGCTTCTTTCCAGAGCTTTGCTAACCAAATTGCTGCACTTGGATCTTTTTCACTTGGTTTCAAAACAAAAGTGTTTCCTGCTGCTATCGCTACAGGGAAAAACCACATTGGCACCATTGCGGGGAAATTAAATGGTGTGATTCCTGCTACTACTCCAACTGGTTGTCTAATGGAATAAACATCAACTCCATTACTTACTCCCTCACTAAATCCCCCCTTTAATAAATGTGGGATTCCGCATGCAAATTCAACAACTTCTTGTCCCCTAGTTACTTCACCAAGTGCATCAGATAAAACTTTTCCATGCTCACGAGTAATAATTGCTGCTAATTCTTCTTTTTTATTATTTAATAATTCTCTGAATTTAAAAACAATTTGCGCACGCTTAGTTAATGAAGTATCTCTCCACATAGGAAATGCTTTGGCGGCTGACTCAATTGCTTCATCTATAGTGGCAATTTCAGCAAAATCAACTTCACCAGTTTTTAATCCAGTGGCGGGATTAAACACATCCCCTTTACGACTGGCATTTCCTGACCAACTTGCGCCGTTAATCCAGTGCGTGATGTGGTTGGTCATTTTGATTAACCCCTTTATTTGGAATTTATAAAACTTATCTTGGTGTTAAGAGTAATCAGGAGTCAAAGCCTAAGCCAAGCCAGTCAAGTAGTTTTAGCCACAAATTTCTTTTTCCCCCATTGTGATCGGCCCTATCTATGGACCAACGTGTTAGAGCAATAACCCAAGATTTAAAGGGTTCTGGTGGAAATGGCAATGGCTTAGTTCTGACCATGGAAAGTTTTGTTCGCTCACTTTTTCTGCCATAAACCAAATCCAACAAAGTTAAAGCTGCAAACCTT
>JBJOKB010000021.1:0-8696 GCA_046046315.1 Actinomycetota bacterium
CTGAACCTGGAATTTTATTACCATGCGGAAGATGTCGTCAATTATTACAAGAACACGGCGGATCAGAGTTACTAATTGACCACAACTCAGGTCCAAAGAAACTTAAAGAATTATTGCCCGACGCATTTGATGGAAGTCATTTAAAGTAAATGAAAGAACCATTAGGAATTATTGCAGGAACTGGATTTTATTCCATTTCTGCATTAAGTAATCCCGAAATCAAAGTTGTGGAAACAAAGTATGGGCAAGCCCAAGTCACTAAGGGAATTTGGCATGATCGAGTTACGTATTTTTTAACTAGACATGGAACAAAACATTCTGTTCCACCGCATAAAGTGAATTATCGAGCAAATATTCAAGCTCTAGTAGATCTAGGTGTAAAAGACGTATTAGCTGTCAACGTTTGTGGCGGTATTGATGCAAGTGTCCCGGTAGGCGGGTTGCAAGTAGTTGATGACTTTATTGACTTTACAAAAAATAGAATTCTGACTTTTTTTGATGGCGAAGATGGAGTAAATCATGTAGATATGACCAATCCATATAACCATGAGTTAAGGAAAGTTTTATTAAATAGTTGCCGGAATTTAAATATTGGAGTTTCCGACGGTGGAATTTATGGCGGTTTTGAAGGACCCCGATTTGAAACTAAAGCCGAAATTCAAATGGCGAAACAAATGGGTGTAACCATGGTGGGGATGACTGGTGTTCCTGAAGTAATTTTGGCAGTTGAAAAAGGATTAAGATATGCCGCCATTTGTATAGTGGCAAATCCGGCAGCTGGATTAAGTAGTGAAGAGATAACAATGGAAGATGTGCAAAAAGTTGTCGAAACCTCCGCTGCACAAGTTGTGAAAGTATTAGACGAAGCCACCAGAATTTTGGCGCAATAAATATGTCAATTCAAGTCGATTTGATTCTTCATAACATTTCATACGTCGTTGTGGCAGATGAAAAATCGTCTGTGCTCAAAAATGTAAGTATTGCAATTAAAGAAAAAAAGATTTTTGGCATAGTCCCAATTGATAAAGAAAATCAGTGGCAGTCAGAAAGAGTTATTGATTGCTCACATCATCTAGTTATGCCAGGTTTAATCAATACGCATACTCACACACCAATGACACTTTTGCGTGGAGTTGCAGAAGACGTAGATTTACAAGGTTTTCTTGAAAAAGTTTGGGCAGAAGAAGCACGAATTATGGATGAAAAAGGTACATATATTGGTGCAAGACTTGGTGCTTTAGAGGCATTACTTGGTGGAACAACTTGCACATTAGATATGTATTTGCATCCTCACATGGCACATAAAGGTGCTGTGGAAGTTGGATTAAGACATTTAATTGGACCAGTCTTTTTTGATTTCGAAGGACCAGATCATCTTGAGTGGGAAAAAAGAATTCAATACTTAAGAAATTGGCCTAAAATAATCCAAGAAATCGGGGGAGCTTATGCACCCCTTGTTGCTCAACCGCACTCAACTTACACGGTTTCTCCAGAACATTTAGCTGAAGTCGCCTTAGTTGCTAAAGAAATTGGTGCAATTTTTAATACTCATATCTCGGAAAATCAAGCAGAAAATGATGACGTCATTAAAAGATATGGCAGAACACCAACAAAAGTTTTAGAGGACGCTAATGCGTTAGACAATGCAATCTTTGCTCACGCTGTTAAATTAACTGACCAAGACCGAAAAATTGTTAAAGATAATAAAGTGAGCCTTTCACATTGTCCAGGTTCAAATTTAAAACTTGCTAGCGGTGCTTTTGAATGGGTTAAAGCAAAGACTATGGGAATCAATGTTTCACTCGGCACTGATGGATGCTCATCAAGTAATGATCTAGATATGTGGAATGTGATGAGATCAGCAGCAAATCTTGCACGCCTTATTACAGATGATGCTGCAGCTATTTCAGTAGCCGAAGTAGTAAGAGCTGCTACTTATGGTGGAGCGTTAGCACTTGGAATGCAAGATCGAATTGGAACAGTTGAAGTAGATAAAGAAGCAGATTTAATTGTGCTCGATCTTGATCAACCACATCTTGTCCCAGTGGGAGATCCCCATGGATTACTTGTTTACGCAGCAGGTCGAAGTGACGTCGTGCATGTATTGGTTGCCGGAGATCCTGTAATTGTTGACCGAATGCCAACAAAGGTAGATAAGGATCAAGTTATTTCCGAAGCAAGAATTCATAGTGCAAAATGACTAAAAAATTTGGTAACAAAGTAGCTTTAGTAACTGGTGCAAGTTCTGGATTAGGTAAAGAAATATCTTTGCAGTTAGCAAACGAAGGTGCTCACGTAGTAGTTCACTACAACTCAAATAAACAAGGTGCTGAAGAGGTAGTTTCTCAGATTAAAAATAATGGGGGAATTGCAACTCTGGTTCAAAGTGATTTATCTACAGGAAATCTTGACGTTGTTGCAGAAAAATTAATTTCTGATGTCTTACAACAAACTTCCACAATTGACTATTTAGTAAATAATGCAGCCGATCAAAGTTTAGATCCGGAAGATCCACTTGATGAAAAAGTTATGAATTCGATCATGTTTACTAATGTGCTTGCTCCTCAAGCAATCGTTAAGGCGTGTTTAAATATATTTAAACCCGGAAGTGCGATTGTCAACATAACTTCAATTGAAGCAGAACACCCCTTCCCAAATCATTCACTTTATGCCTCGAGTAAAGCAGCCTTAACTCGTTACACAGAATTAGCAGCAGTCGAATTAGCTACACAAAAAGTTAGATGTAATGCAGTTGCCCCTGGACTTGTTGATCGAGTGGGTTTAGATAAATCTTGGCCCGAAGGTTTATCTAAATGGAACGAGAGATCTCCCATGAAAAGACCTGTAACTGCAAGTGAAGTTGCCAAAACTGTTTTATTTCTTTTAAGTGACGAAGCATCAGGAATAACAGGAATTTCTGTTAGCGTTGATGGTGGTTGGAGTGTGGCATGAACTTTCAAGACTTAATTTATGCAAAGCGTGACGGTGGAGTTTTAACTGAAGAACAAATTCGTTGGTTTATAAACGCATTCACAAAAGACGAGATTCCAAATGAGCAAGCAGGATCTTTTCTTATGGCGGTTTTTTTTCAAGGATTAAATAAACAAGAATTAAATATTTGGACCGATGCCATGATTAAAAGTGGTGAAAAATTAGATCTTTCTACAGTTGGAAAACCTACAGTTGATAAACATTCCACTGGCGGCGTTGGAGACAAAATATCACTTCCACTTTGCCCATTAGTTGCATCATTTGGTGCGGCAGTCCCACAACTATCTGGAAGAGGTTTGGGAATTTCTGGTGGAACTTTAGACAAGATGGAATCAGTTTCAGGTTTTAATATCTCGTTATCAAATGATCAAATGATTAAGCAATTAAAAGAAGTAGGAGTTTTCATCACAGCAGCTGGTGTTGGTTTGGCACCTGCTGACAGAAAAATGTATGCCTTTAGAGATGTAATCTGCACTGTTGAATGCATTCCTCTTATTGCTTCATCAATTATGAGTAAAAAAATTGCAGAGGGAACTCAATCTTTAGTGCTGGATGTAAAAACAGGACGCGGTGCATTCATGAAAGATTTAGGTCGAGCAAAACAATTGGCTGAAACCATGGTTGAAATTGGAAATAAAGCTGGAGTGAAAACGGTAGCACTTATCACTCAAATGGACACACCTTTAGGTAATGCGGTTGGAAATGCACTCGAGGTAAGTGAATCAATAGATGTATTAAATGGTAAAGGTCCTGAAGATGTAATTGAAATAACTTTGGCTTTAGCAAAAGAAATGTTAGAACTTGCTGGAATAAAAAAAGATCCCGCAACAGCATTAAAAGATGGATCAGCATTAGCGACCTGGAAAAACATGATTGTTGCTCAAGAAGGAAATCCTGATGTGGCTATTCCTGTTGCAAATAAAACCGAAAAAATCTTGGCACCAAAATCCGGTTACATTACAGATCTTGATGCTTACTCAGTTGGATTATCTGCCTGGAGATTAGGTGCAGGTAGAGCTAAGAAAGAAGACGCTGTTTCAAAAACAGCAGGAATTATTTGTTTAGCAAAAGAGGGTGATTTTGTTGAAAAAGATCAGCCTGTTTTGGAGTTACACATTGATGATGAAACAAGAGTTTCCATGGCCAAACAAGATTTATCAAAAGCTTTTACTATTGGTGCCGAACCAGTTGAAAAACGAAAAATCATCCTCGAACGCATCTCTTAAAACACAGTTAACATCAGTAACATAAGTTTCATAACGCTTTAATCACGTAATCGAATTCACCTATATATAGGAACAAAACCTCAAGCCTTTGCCGTAGTCTCTGAAGTATCAGCAGTGAAAACTACTGGTACTCAAACGTTCCCAAATGGGGCGAACAAAAAAAGGAGCACTAGTTAATGAAGCGCATGCGCACATTAGCAGGAATTTCAATTCTTGCTTTAGTACTAGCAGCTTGCAGCAGTGGATCAACTGAAACAGCAGCAGAAGAAACAGCAGCTGCATTAGATGATTCAAACTGTGCAGCAGCTGAAAGCTTCTGCGTTGGTTTAGTAACCGACATCGGCAAGGTTGATGACAAGTCATTCAACCAATCCGCATGGGAAGGTGCTCAAGCAGCAGCAGCTGAAGTAGGCGGTTTCGCGAAGTACATCGAAACAACCGACACAAAAGACTATGCAGCAAACATGAAGCAATTCACCGACAAGAGCTATGACGTAATCGTCACAGTTGGATTCTTGATGGCAGAAGCAACAGTTGTTGCAGCAAAAGAAAATCCAAACACCAAATTTATTGGTGTAGATCAATTCCAAGCTGAAGAAGTTGCAAACGTAACTGGTTTGATTTTCCCTGAAGATCAAGCAGGTTATGCAGCAGGTTACTTAGCAGGTTTGATGACAAAGACAAACAAACTTGGACAAGTTCTAGGTTTGGAAATTGCACCAGTACAAAAATTCGCAAAGGGTTTTGAAGCTGGCGCAAAAGCTGCAAACGCAAACGTTTCAGTAACAACTGTTTACCATCCACCAGCCGATAACGGTTTCGGTGATCCTGTATGGGGAGCAGCAGAAGCTAAGAAGCAACTTTCACAAGGTGCAGACATCATTTTCGGTGCAGGTGGCGGAACTGGTAACGGTGCATTAATTGAAATTGCAAAAGCTGAAGGTGCCGGAACTTCAATCTTCTGTATCGGTGTTGACACTGATCAATGGGGAACTGTTCCAGAAGCACAACCATGCTTAGTTACATCAGCAATGAAAGGTCTGGTTGAAGGAACATCAGATCTAGTAAAAGCTGCATTTGACGGAAGCATCAAGGGTGGCAACTTCTTAGGAACCACCGGTCTAGCTGACTACCACGATCTAGCATCAGCAGTTCCTGCAGATGTTCAATCAAAGGTTGCAGAAGTTGTAGCTGGATTGAAAGATGGTTCAATAATGACTGGCGTGACTCTCTAGTCAAATCAGTTAATTAGCGAGACAATGTTAGTGGGACGCAATTTCATTGCGTCCCACTTTCATAATTAAAGAAAGGAGAAACCAGTTGACAATAACTGAAACACAAAAAGAAAAAGATCTAGGTTTCTTCGTTCGCAATCAATCAATAGTTGTCCCAATTGTTGCACTATTAGTTGCCTTTACATTGGGTGGAATTTTAATCTCATTTCAAGGAGTAAATCCTTTAGTTGCCTATCGGGCAATCTTTTCTGAAGCCTGGTTTGATTCAGACGGACTTCTAAGAACTTTTCAAAAAACAACCCCATTGGTTTTAGCAGGATTAGCAGTAACTGTTGCATTAAGAATTGGTTTATTTAACATTGGAGCCCAAGGACAACTAATTTCTGCAGCTCTAGCTTCTGCCTTAGCTGGAATTTATATTACAAATTTGACACCAATATTACATGTGATCGTTTCATTAATTTGTGGAATTTTGGTGGGAGCTCTTTGGGCTGGAATTGCTGGTTTATTAAAAGCTTATAGAGGAGTGCATGAAGTTATTTCAACAATAATGTTAAATAGCATTGCGGTAGGAATTTTAGATTACTTAGTGAGCAATCCATTTCGTGAACCTGATCAAGTTTTGCAGAGAACAAAGAAGATTTCCGAATCGGCAATGTTGCCAAATATTGGAGTAATTCCTTTTGGATTTGTGCTAGCGATAATTGTTTGCTTGCTTGTTTCTTGGATGCTTAATAAAACTACCGCAGGATTTAGATTTAACACAGTTGGTAAAAATAAATTTGCTGCAACATATGCAGGCATAAATATGAAATTAATGATTGTGACTGGAATGCTTTTAAGTGGAGGCCTTGCAGGTTTAGGTGGAGCAATTGAAACACTTGGAATTACCTACAGATTTGAACCTGCATTTAATGCTGGATTAGGTTTTGATGGAATAACTATTGCACTTCTTGCAAGATCAAATCCTTTAGCCACAATTCCTGCAGCCATCCTGGTTGGAACACTTCGCGCTGGTGGAGCATCTTTACAGTTTGACACAGGAATTGAACCAGAAATTGTTGATGTTTTATTAGCGATTACTTTGCTTTTGGTATCAGCACCTATCTTGGCCAAATTCTTATTTAAAGGCAAAGCTCAAAAAACAGCAAATGTCACAAGTGGTTGGGGAAGCTAAATGTTGGATTTTTTTAAAGACAATAAAAAACCACTAATAACACTTGGTTTAGTAACAATAATTGCTTATGTCTTTTATTTCCTTGATGAAATTAGAACCACTTCTGTGATGGTTTTTGGTTGGGGATATGCCGTTCCGTTGGTTTTAGCCGCAATGGTGGGAATCATTGGAGAAAGATCTGGAGTTGTAAATATTGGCATTGAAGGCCAAATGTTGATGTCAGCTTTTGCTGGCTTCTTTGGATCTGTTTTTACCGGAAGTATTTATTTAGGAATGATTATTGGAATACTTACTGGTGTTTTGATGGGAGCATTCTTAGCAGTCGCAGCAGTTAAATGGGAAATGGATCAAATTATTGCCGGAGTTGTAATAAATATTGTCGCAGCAGGTTTAACTTCATTTTTCTATGCACAAGGCAAAACCTTGCCTGAATTAATGCCGGTAGTATCTATTCCTTTGTTAAGTGAAATTCCTTTGATTGGGCCAGTATTTTTTAGAAACGGTTTGTTTGCCCTATCGACATTATTTATTGTTATCGCTGTCAATTATGCGCTTTTTAAAACTCGTTGGGGATTGCGTAGTAGATCTGTTGGAGAATATCCAAGTGCGGCAGATGCCGCAGGTATTAATGTCACCAGAATTCGAATGCTCAATGTAACCTTTGCAGGAACACTTGCAGGATGTGCTGGAGCATTTTTAGCACTTGAAGCAGCAGGAACTTTTGCTCGAGGACTAACTGCGGGACGAGGATTTTTAGCTTTAGCAATTATGATTTTTGGTGCGTGGAACCCAATGGGAGCCCTCGCCGCAGCACTCTTCTTTGGTTTATCAACAGCAATTGCTAGCCAATTACAAGCAGATGCAGTTATCAACATTCCGCAACAATTTGTTAATTTACTTCCCTTTGTCATGACTTTGATAGTGCTTGCAATCGCAGTGGGCCGAGTTAGACCACCAGCAGCAGCTGGTCAGCCTTATACAAAGGAAGGCTAACTTTGTCTGACTATTTAATTGAAGCAAAAAATTTAACTAAAAAATTTCCTGGAGTTATTGCTAATGACAATGTTTCATTAACTCTTGAAAAAGGCGAAATCCTGGCACTACTTGGCGAAAACGGTGCCGGAAAATCAACGCTTGTAAAAATGATTTATGGACTTTATGGATCAGATGGGGGAGAACTTTTTATAAAGGGAAAGAAAGTCGATTTCCATTCACCTGCTGAAGCTATAGCTAAAGGAATTGGAATGGTTCACCAACATTTTCAATTAGTTCCTGTAATGACAGTTGCAGAAAATATTGTTCTAGGTGCTGAAAAAACTAAAGGAATCAAATTTGATTTAGATGCTGCAGAAAAAGAAGTAACAGAACTTTCCCAAAAATATGGTTTAGAAGTTGATGCAAAGGCAAGAATTGAAGATCTACCCGTAGGAATGCAGCAAAGAGTTGAAATCTTAAAAATGCTTTATCGAAAAGCAGATATTTTGATTATGGATGAGCCAACCGCAGTGCTAACTCCACAAGAAACTGATGAACTTCTAAAAGTTATGCAAGGATTTGCTCAAAAAGGTGTGGGAGTAATTTTTATTACTCATAAGTTGCGTGAGGTTTTAGCAATTGCCGATCGAGTTGTTGTGCTTAGAAATGGAAAAGTTGTAGGAACGGCAAAACCAAAAGACACAAATCAAGAGGGCTTAGCAACAATGATGGTGGGTCGAAGTGTGGTCTTAGATGTTAAAAAGGGACCTGCTTCGCCAAAAGAAGTGGTCTTACAAATAAAAAACTTGAATGTTCAAGATGATAGAAAGCTTACTGCAGTCAAAGATTTCACACTTGACGTTAAAGCTGGAGAAATAGTTGGAATAGCTGGAGTAGAAGGAAACGGTCAAAGGGAACTAGTTCAAGCCATCACAGGTCTTAGAAAAATTGAATCCGGAAGTGTTTTAATTGGCAATGAAGATGTGACCAAATTAAGCCCACATAAAATTCATGAATTAGGTGTGGCACATGTTCCTGAAGATCGTGAAAAAGATGGTTTAGTTGCAGGTTATTCAATTGCTGATAATTCAG
>JBJOKB010000026.1:0-3759 GCA_046046315.1 Actinomycetota bacterium
ATGAATTAGCGGATTTGATCAAAGACATAGAACTTAGAGAAGCAGAAGCAAGAAATGCTCAATCACAAGTAACTGATTCCATCAGAATTTTGTATATGCAAGGCTCACTTGATACTTTATCCGTTTTACTAAATTCAGCTTCACCAACTGAATTTACTGAAAATCTGGTTAATTTAAGTTTGTTTGCTGAATCACAAGATCGGATAATGAAGAAATCGATTGAACTTATTAAACTTCTAGAAGCACAAAAAGCAGAGGCTAGCAGTAGAAAAGATGAGTTGGAGGTGCTACTGAAGGAAGCAAATTCGGCACTAAACAATGCAAAATCAGCCCTCAAGGATGCTCAAATAGCTGAAGAAAAACTTAAGAAGCTTATTGAAGAAAAACAAAAAATAATAGATGCTTATAACAAGAGCAAAAAATAATTAGGGAGAAATTTTAAATTGAAAGTTGCTCAACCAATTAAACTGCCCGCTAATCAATTTGATCATTTCTATAAAGGCGGTAACAGAATTGGCAAACTTAGAAACGGTCCAGGGGGACCAATGCGCCCTGAAGAATGGTTGGGCTCAACCACCACACGATTTGGTTCACCAAATCAAGGTCTAACCGTTTTAGAAGATGGCACAACCTTAAAAGAAAGTGTTGCACTAAATCCTGAGTCTTGGCTTGGTAAAGCACATGTGAATAGATTTGGTGCAAGCATTGAAATATTAGTTAAATTATTAGACCCTGATCAGAGACTTCCCGTTCACTACCACCCAAAAAGAAATTTTGCTAAACAACATTTAGGTGTACCACATGGAAAGACAGAAGCTTGGATTGTTTTGGAAGCACCAGATGATGCTTGGGTTGGAATTGGTTTTGAATCAAATATGTCTATGGCAAATGTCAAAAGTATGGTCGAAAAAGAAGACACACAAGGATTAATTGGTTCTCTAAATAAAAGAAATGTAAAAGCTGGAGAAGGAATTCTTGTACCGGCAGGAATCCCACACGCAATTGCAGAAGGAATATTTATTTTAGAGTTACAAGAACCAACAGATTTTTCTATTTTGCTGGAGTGGGAAGGTTTTGCAGTTGATGGTCTAAAAGATGGCCACCTAAATCTTGGATTTGATTTAGCACTTCAAGCATTAGATCTAAACGCCTTAAATAAGAATGAAGTTGAAAAACTTGTTGTTTCAGCTGAAAATAATTCATCACTCATGACATCTATGCTTCCTGTTCAAGCTGAGCCGTATTTCAGATCACATTTATTAAGACCAAAGAACACCTCCATTGAGTTTGGCCCAGGATTTTCAATATTGCTGGCCACGCAAGGTAAAGGTCAAATAAGCACAGAAAAACAAGGAAATTTTGAATTAAATAAAGGAGATGCATTCATAATTCCTTTTGAATCAGGAGCATGGTCGCTATCAGGAAATGTAGAAGTTTTGTTATCTAGACCACCTGCACCTGATGCGCCTATGTCATCGCTGTAATTAATTAAATCCTTTGCTAAGTTATATAAAATGACTTCAATTCATGCACCTTTAAAACTAAATAATTTATCTATATATTCTGGTATCTCAATATTTGCTGTTATGGGTGGTTTTACATCTTCTTATGGAGTGATGGTTCCATATTTTAGAGATAAATTTTCTTTAAACCTTGCTGAGAGCGGAATCATATTTTTTGCTCACGGGGTTACCGCATTGGTGGGAGTTGTAATTGGCACAATTACAGTTTCTAAATTTAAGGCAGCGTATGTAGGCGGCTTAGGTGCACCCTTAATGGCTTTTGGTGCAGTACTAATTGGAATTGCCCCAAGCTGGAATTTAACTCTTTTGGGAGTTGCAATTGTAGGTATTGGTTTTGGAGCATGTGATGCAACCATTAGTCAATTCTTATCTCGAGGTGGAAGTGAAAAGGCAGTTAGATTAGTAAATATCTTGAACGCAGGTTTTGCAATTGGTGCAGTTGTTGGACCAATACTTATTGCAGGTGCTGTTCCTGATTTATTTGGTCAATTATTATTTGCTTGGGCAGCAGTATTTTTTGTTGTTGGTTATGTTTTCATAACAAATACATCGGGTTACTTAAAACGAGATCACAGCACTGCAAAACCTGACGGACATAAATTTGTTTTTTCAATGCTTCTTATGGGAATTGCTTTTTATGTTGGGGTTGAAGTTGGTGCTTCTGGTTGGATTCCGACTTATATGATTGATAAAAATTATTCGGCTCAAGTTGGTGCAACTGCACTAGCCTTATTTTTCTTATCTCTTGCAGCTGGCAGAATAGTGATTTTGCCTTTAGCTAAAAAGTTTTCGCCAACCCAAATAGTTTTAACTTCATCCATTTTGATCATTTTAAGTTTACTTTTTATAGTTTTTACACCTTATGCATTAATTGGTTTTAGCCTTATGGGTTTTGTTTGTGGACCAGTTTTTCCTACGGCTATGGTGTGGGCGGTTCGAATTAATCCAGGAGATCCAAGAACCGCAGGTTTTATGATGTTTGCTGCAATTGTCGGTGCAAGTATTTCCCCATCGTTAATGGGAATAGTCATGCAAAGAACTGGCACAGAAATTTTGGCTTGGCTTTTAATGGTTCCAGCAATTTTAACTTTATTTGTTCACGCTTTGGCAGCTAAACAAAATATAACTGAACATATAGAAAATCACTAAATTGATAAAGACGCGATAGCGTCGTTGAATTCCTTAATTTTTTCCTTGATTCTATTTTCTGACAAATTTAAGTGTTCTAAAATTGTGAATCGATCGGGTCTGGTAGTTGGCGCTGATTTAACAATTTCACAAAATTCTTGATCATTGAAACCTAAATCGTGGTGCGATAGAGGTAATTCGTGTTGGGCAAGAGCAAAAGCTAATTCGGTAAATTTTTCCTCATCATTTCTTAAAAATGTGGCAAATAATGCTCCAACCCCAACTTGTTCTCCGTGAGGTTGAGTTCTGTTTGGAAATAACAAATCAATGGCATGAGAAATTTCATGACAAGCACCACTGCAAGGTCTACTGGTTCCAGCAATTCCCATTGCAATTCCGGATAAAACTAATGCTTCTGAAAGAGCGATAAGAAAGTCATCGCTGCCAATTGAATCTGCTCTACCAAGTAATGCTTCTGCACTTATGCGTGCCATTGAGGCGGCTAATCCATCCATTTTTTCATTGTTTTCTTTAACAGCTAATTCCCAATCCTTAACTGCAGAAAGATTACTTAACACATCTCCTATACCAGCTTTAATAAATCTGGCAGGTGCCATTTTGATGGCATCTAAATCAATTACAACGGCAAGTGGGGCATTGACTCCAAAAGATCCACGGCCACCATTATTTTCCAAAATACTTACAGGGGAGGCAACACCATCATGAGCTAAATTTGTGGCAACAGAAATCATCGGAATTTCTAATAATGTCGCAGCATATTTACATAGATCAATTACTCTTCCACCACCTACACCTACTATTGCGTCAAATTTTTTTGGTCTTAAATTTTCAGCTAAGGATTTCGCATCATTTAAAGAATTGCCTGGAGAAATATATAATTCTGCATTAGGAGCAGCTTTTTTCAATCTTTCTTCAAATTTCTTTTTTCCACCTTCAGTCATAACAACTGCAATATGACCTGTGCTGGAAACTCTTTGATCAGCAAGCACACTTGCTAAATCATCAAGAGCACCTTTTCTAATGTCTATGTAAAGTGGAGTTTCAATAGTTCTTTTTAGTAGTGACATGCAATAGACCTCGCTTTAGC
>JBJOKB010000062.1:0-48424 GCA_046046315.1 Actinomycetota bacterium
CATAGTCGCAAGCTTTTTTAAAAGATACGCTAATTCAGAAGGTACAAATGCATGAATATGTGTGCCATCTTCATGATGTTCGGTTTTTAAAACTTTTCCATCTTCATGAACTTTTGCTAACAAATCACCTCTTGAATAAGGAATAGTCAACATAACTTCAACACTAGGATCAGGTAGACGTTCGTCAATGGTTTTTAGTAATGAATCAATTCCAAGTCCACTATGAGCAGAAACAAATATTGCCTCTGGAAAAATTCTTTTTAAGTCTCCCATTTTCTCATCAGATATTTGATCACATTTATTAATGGCAATAATTTCAGGAATATTATCTGCTTTTATCTCTTCAAGGACTTCGCGAACAGAATTAAATTGTTCAAGAGGATCAGGATCACTTCCATCCACAACATGGACGATTAAATCTGAATCACTCACTTCTTCCAATGTAGATTTGAAAGCCTCAATTAGTTGATGTGGCAAATGTCTAACAAAACCTACGGTGTCACTTAAGGTTATATTTCGACCTGAAGGTGTCTGCGATTTTCTCACAGTTGGATCAAGTGTTGCAAAAAGTGCATCTTCTACTAAAACACCTGCGCCAGTTAGACGATTGAGTAAACTTGATTTACCTGCGTTGGTGTATCCAGTAATTGCAACTGAAGCAGTGTGACTTTTGCGCCGAGAATTTCTCTGAACATCTCTTGATCTAGCCATATCTTTTAGATCTTTTCTTAAGCGAGTCATTTGATCATGGATTCGTCGTCTGTCAGTTTCTAATTTTGTTTCACCAGGCCCACGTGTTCCGATACCTGGATTTCCACCACTTGCAGCTTGTCTACTTAGTGCATCGCCCCAACCACGTAGTCGAGGCAACATATATTGCATTTGGGCAAGTGAAACTTGTGTTTTACCTTCGCGACTTTTTGCATGCTTCGCAAAAATATCTAATATCAACCAAGTTCTATCTACAACTTTAACCTTTACAACGTCCTCTAAATGGATAAGTTGCGCTGGACTTAATTCGCCATCAATAATTACTGTGTCAGCACCAGTTTCTGAAACAATTTTTCTTAATTCTTGAGCCTTTCCTGAACCTAGGTAAGTTGAAGGATCAGGGTTGTCCCTTCTTTGAATTACTCCCTCTAATACTGTTGCGCCTGCAGTTTCAGCAAGTCTGGCTAATTCGAGTAAAGATCTTTCAGCTAATTCCCAAGAACCACTTGTCCAAACACCTGCTAGCACTACTCGCTCTAACTGGATTTGTCGATATTCAACTTCACTAATATCTTGAAGTTCTGTTGAAAAAGATGTGACTCTACGTAGCGCTGCGCGATCTTGTAAATCTAATTGGCCAGTATCAAATGATTCCGCCATATTTAATTAACAAACCATTTTTCAGACAAAGTTCCATCTTGTTCCATTACAACTGGACCTCTCATAATCATCTTTCCATCAGAAAAATTGATTATTAGTGTTCCACCTGGTAAATCAATTACTACTTCATTAATTTTCTTTCCACTCTGCTCTCTAATAACAGCGGCGACTGCGCAAGCGCCTGTTCCACATGACAGAGTTTCCCCGCTTCCTCTTTCGTGCACTCGAATTGCTACGTGATTGTCCGTTATTTTTTTTACAAATTCAACATTAACTCCAGTTGGGAAAACATCGCTTGGAGTCACGGCGGGTGCGTTCTTAAGATCACCAATACTGACCAGATCTGGAACAAAAGCCACAGCATGAGGGTTTGGTGCATCAACAGCTTGAGCGCTAAATTTATGTCCATTAACAGATACCTCAACAGATTTTCCACGAAGTATTGCTTCGTCCATCGTGACACTGATATCTCCGGGTTTATGAATAATGGCCACTACTAATCCTGCTCGAGTTAAAAAAGTAAATTCAGTGTTTTTAATTAAACCTTTGGTGAACAAGTATTGTGCAAAAACTCTTGCCCCATTTCCACACATTTCAGCAATAGAACCATCGGCATTTCTGTAGTCCATAAAATATTCATTACTATTTTTAACAACTTTTAAGATGCCATCGGCTCCAATCCCGTTTTGTCTATTGCAAATCTGCTTGATTTGACTCTCGGTTAAATGAATTTTGTCATCAAGATCTTCGATAATTACAAAGTCATTTCTTGTTCCATGACCTTTGGTGTATTTGATGGAAGAAATCACTTAATAAGCCTAAGCGATTGATCAAAAAGATCTGAACTTGTTGCGTCTAACCAGTGAATTAAGGGGTCTCTTCTAAACCATGAAAGCTGCCGACGAGCAAATTTTTTGGTCGCATTGATAGTCAGTGTTCTTGCTTCTTCTTCAGAAATTTCTCCTGCCAAATGAGAGAGTACCTGAGAATAACCCAAGGCTCTGAGAGCTGTTTTACCTTTTCTCAAATTTTGCTCAATACCTTTAACCTCTTCGATAAAACCATCATCGAACATTTGGTGCACTCGTTCAATAATTCTTTTATCAAGCAGATCTCTAGGCATATCTAACGCAATACGAACGTCTGAAAATATTGGAGAAGGTTCGGGAAGTTTGGCATTGAAAGCCTTTCCTGTGAACTCGTTAACCTCGAGAGCTCGAACTATTTTTCTTGCGTTATTTGGCAATATATTTTCTGCAGCACTTGGATCTACTTTTTTCAACATTTCAAATAAAACTTCGACGCCTTGCTCATCAAGGATTTCTTCATATTTAGCACGAACTTCCAAATTGGTGCCCGGGAATTCAAGGTCTTCAAGAACTGAATTTACATACAAACCACTTCCACCAACAAGCATAGGTTGAATTTTTCTATTCAACAGATCCTGAATAATCTCGCGAGTTTGTTTTTGATACTGCGAAACATTTGCTTCATCAATTGGATCTAAAACGTCTATCTGGTGATGCTTAATTCCACGCCTTTGATCTAGTGGCAATTTTGCTGTGCCAATATCCATTCCTTTGTATATTTGCATCGCATCGGCATTAATAATTTCTGCAGAAAGCTCTTCTGCCAAATTAAGGGACAAAGCGGTTTTTCCAACTGCTGTTGGGCCAACGATGGCTATTACTTTCAAAGTTTAAGACCGAACCAATGTTGGTATTCCCAACAAAACTTCACTGGAATTCTTTGTATTTTTTTCTTGCTCAAATAGGTCGCCTGCTTTAGTTTTCCTTATTTTTAAAACTGGCTTGTCAGATAGTAAGAAAAACGGAGCTACAGAAGTAATTTCAACATCTACAATGTCGCCTGGTCTTATATTTTCTTCTGATTCAAAGTTGAAATGAACAAGTCTATTATCTTTTGCACGACCAGAAAGTTTTGAATTGACCTCATCTTTTTTTCCCTCATGATTTGTAACTAGAACTTCAACTATTTTTCCAATTTGTTTTTGATTTTCTTCGAGCATGACTTGATTTACAACTTCTGTCAATCTGTTGTATCTATCTGAAATAATTTCAGGTGAAATTTGATTAGACATTTCTGCTGCAGGAGTTCCTGGTCTCTTTGAATATTGGTAAGTAAATGCTGTTGCAAATCTTGCTTTCTTAACTAAATTAATCGTGTCTTCAAAATCTTCTTCGGATTCACCCGGAAAACCTACAATTATATCTGTGGTAATTGCAGCGTCAGGAATTTTTTCCCTAACTCTCTCAAGAATTCCTAAATACTTACTCGTTCGATAACTACGCTTCATACTTGCCAAAATTTTGTCGCTGCCAGATTGCAATGGCATGTGTAAATGTGGCATGACATTTGGTGTTTCTGCCATGGCGTCAATGACATCATCAGTGAAATCTTTTGGATGGGGAGAAATGAACCTGACTCTTTCCAGTCCTTCAATAGCACCACAAGCTCTTAGTAGTTTGCCAAAAGCTAATTTGTCACCAAATTCAACTCCGTAAGAATTCACGTTTTGACCTAAAAGCATAACTTCCAGAACACCCTCTGAAACTAGTGAATTAATTTCATCTAAAATTTCTCCAGCTTTGCGATCTTTTTCCTTTCCTCGCAAAGTTGGAACTATGCAAAAAGTGCATGAGTTATTGCAGCCCACACTTATCGCCACAAGCGCCGAGTGAATTGAATCTCTTTTAGTTGGCAAAGTTGAAGGAAAAACTTCTAGTGCCTCTAAGATTTCAATTTGAGCTTCATTATTTATTCTTGCTCTTTCAAGTAAAATTGGTAAAGAGCCAAAATTATGTGTACCAAATACAACATCGACCCATGGGGCTCTTCTTAATATTTCGTGACGATCTTTTTGCGCAAGACATCCCCCAACTGCAATTTGCATACCTGGACGCTTTTCTCTTTTACGGACTAGCATTCCTAAATTTCCATAAAGTTTGTTATCAGCATTTTCTCTAACCGCACAAGTGTTGTAGACAACTACATCAGCATCTTCTGAATCCGTTGCGATGTATCCAGCTTTTTCTAACATGCCAGAAAGTCGTTCAGAGTCATGAGCATTCATTTGACAGCCAAATGTTCGAACGAAATAGGTGCGCGTTGTCATATAACTAATAGGGTACGCCGTGGTTAAATAATCAATTGTGACCACCGTTAATAGTCAATCAAACAAAGTTCATTTTGCTCAAGAAAATAAAGGTTTATATCCATTTTTGATGGCTTCATTTGTTGGACTGCTATTAATCTCAAATGTCGGCGCTGTAAAACTAATTCAGTTTGGACCCATAATCACAGATGGTGGAGCTTTCCTCTTTCCACTTGTTTATATTGTCGGTGACGTATTAAGTGAAGTGTATGGATTTAAAGCAACAAGAAAAGCAATCTATACAGGTTTTGCGATGGCAATACTTGCGTCATTAACTTTCTTTCTAGTTCAAAAATCACCTGCAGCAGCGGAATGGACGAATCAAGCTGCTTTTGAAGCTGTTTTGGGTTTCGTCCCACAAATTGTTTTGGCAAGCATCTGTGGTTTTTTGGTTGGTCAATTATTAAATTCTTACGTTTTGGTAAAAATCAAGGAAAAAACGAAAGAGAAAAAATTGTGGTTAAGGTTAATTGGATCGACTGCAGTTGGTGAATTAGCAGATACTTTAGTCTTTTGCACAATAGCTTTTTATGGAGTAATCACTGGTTGGAGCTTCATTAATTATGTACTGGTGGGATATTTCTACAAAACTTTGATAGAAATTTTTCTACTTCCAATTACTTACAAAGTAATCAAATATGTTAAAGAAAAAGAAACTAGTTATTTAGTTTAGTAGAATAAAAACGTCCTAAAAACTCTTCTTTAAATTCAAAGAAATTGCCATCAATAATACTTTGTCTCATTTTTGCAACTAGATTAACTATGAAGTATTCATTATGAATAGTTAATAACGTTGCTGCCAGCATTTCTTTTCCTCTGATTAAATGATTTAAGTATGCTTTCGTGTAATTTTTGCAGGTGTAGCATTCACACGATTCATCAATTGGTGAAAAATCTTTTTTAAATGCACTCACAGAAATATTGAATCTTCCGTCAAGACCATAAACCGCATTGTTTCTTGCAACTCTAGAAGCTGCTACGCAATCAAAAGTGTCGGCACCATTTTCCACTCCAACAAATAAATCATCAGGCTCACCTATCCCAAGTAGATGGCGAGGTTTATCTTTTGGTAATTCTTCATTAACCCAATTAACAATCGTTCCTAAATTATTTTTATCTAATGCTCCACCAATACCAAACCCATCAAAATCAAGTGTTGCTAAATCTTGAGCAGCTTTTCTTCTTAGGTCTTCATATTGCGCACCTTGAACTACTCCAAATAAAGCCTGATAAGGACGATGAGATCTTTCAAGAGTTAACTTCTCATGTTCTGAAATACATCTTTTGGCCCACGCAAAAGTTCTATCCAAAGATTTTTCTTGATATGAACGAGTATTTAACAGCGTTGTACATTCATCAAAAGCAAAAATTATGTCTGCCCCAATTTTATGCTGGACTTGCATAGATATTTCTGGGGTGAATCTGTGCATTGATCCATCTAAATGAGATTTAAATGTGACACCGTCATCATCAACATGAGCCAGGCGATCTTTATCGGTTGCCATGACATCATCTGCTTGCACGGTATTTGTATCCATGGCAATTACTTTTTTATAACCAACGCCAAGTGAAAGAACTTGAAATCCTCCACTATCAGTAAAAGTTGGCCCAGGCCAATTCATGAATGAAGCTAAACCACCTGCTTCATCAACAACATCAGGTCCTGGCTGCAAATAAAGGTGATATGCATTGGATAAAACAGCTTGTGCTTCTAAATCTTTAATACTTTCAGGTAAAACTGATTTAACTGTTGCCTTTGTCCCAACAGGAATAAACGCAGGAGTTTTAATCTCACCATGTGGTGTAACAATTGTGCCAATTCTACCCAAAGGCTTCTTATTGGTTGCGTGTGTTTCTAGTTGAGCTTCAACTTTGAAACTGAAATTTTTCTTCATTATTTAGTATTTAATCGCATCAGAAAAAAATTAAAAATTAAGGTCTATGAATTAGGCAAAAAGGATGACCTTCTGGGTCAAGATAAACCCTGAATTCTGTGGAATAGTCATCTGATTTTGGCGTTCCTGGTTGAAAATCAGTTTTTGTTGCACCAAGTTTAAGAATTTCTTTCTCTGCCTTATCGAGGTCGTTTACAGCAAAATCTAAATGTATTTGTTGAGGTATTTTCCCCTCTGGCCATGTTGGAGGTAAGTAATTCGATATTTTTTGAAACGCCAATTTAGGTATTCCTGATTTGTCTTTGAGTTCAACCCAAACTATTTTTGCGTTAATATTTTCCGACGTCGTATCTATGTCTAAACCAGTAATTTGTGAGTAAAAATTTGCTAACTTAATTGGATCTGAACAATCAATTGCGGAATAAAAGTGATTAACTAAGTTCATGCTAGAGACTCTAGCATCATGCATAAATAGATAAATTCTTTAAATCTCGACAGGTAAGCCATCTGGTAAATCAGTTATTACTTCTTTAGCCACTCTGAATGACAAATTTGAAGAATAACCTTTACGTGCTAAAACTCCCACTATTTTTCTAAGTTGTGTTTTGGGGTCATCTTTTTGTAACGACCTTATTTTTTTACATGCCAGTGCAAAAGCGGCTTGAAATTCTTGGTCTTCAGAGATTTGAGATATAGCTTCCATCGCCACATCATCAGATATACCTTTAGCCCTTAATTGTTGGCGTAACGCGTTTTTACCTAAACCTTTTCGTCCATGTTGGCTGGAAACATAATTTGTGGCAAGTGCTTGATCATTGATCAAACCCACTTCTTCAAATCGATCTAGAGCTTTTGTTGCAATTTCATCTGAGATTTGCTTATCTTTCAAATCTTTTGCTAATTCTTTTCTAGTTCTAGGAGCATGGGAAAGTCTTCTTAACAAAACTTGCTTGGCAGCTTCTGCTGCTTCGATTTCTTTACTTTTTTCTTCCTTCACAGGAAGTTGACTAATTGTGGCGTCAATTAGATTTAATTTAACTTCGTTTTTTGTGCGGCGCCGTTTTGAGGCGGCGCCGTCTTTGTCTATCGGTACTACTTCGCCCATTTAATTATTCGGCTGCTGCAATTGGCACAACATCAGCTTCTGGCTTCTCAGTGGTTGCACTAAGAGCAAAAACTTCTTTGATGCGGCGTTCAATTTCATTGGCCAAGTCAGGGTTGTCTCTTAAGAAAGTGCGTGCATTTTCTTTACCTTGACCTAATTGATCGCCTTCATAGGTAAACCATGAACCACTCTTCTTAACAATGTCGTGCTCAACACCCATATCAATAAGGCTTCCCTCGCGAGATATTCCTTCACCAAAAATGATGTCAAATTCTGCTTGTTTGAAAGGTGGAGCCATTTTGTTTTTAACAACTTTGACTCGTGTTCTATTTCCAACAGCATCTGTGCCATCTTTAAGTGTTTCAATGCGACGAACATCTAAGCGCACAGATGAATAAAACTTCAAAGCTTTTCCACCAGTTGTTGTTTCTGGAGAACCAAACATCACACCAATTTTTTCTCTTAATTGGTTGATAAAAATTGCAGTGGTGTTTGAGTTTGCAAGTGCACTAGTCATTTTTCTTAACGCCTGGCTCATTAATCGAGCTTGTAGCCCCATGTGACTATCGCCCATTTCGCCTTCAATTTCAGCTCTTGGAACAAGTGCGGCAACAGAGTCAATTACCACAATGGAGAGTGCGCCAGAGCGAACTAACATGTCAGCAATTTCTAAGGCTTGTTCACCAGTATCTGGTTGGCTAACTAACAATGCGTCAATATCAACGCCAAGTTTTTGGGCATATTCAGGATCTAATGCATGTTCTGCATCAATAAATGCTGCAATTCCGCCAGCTCTTTGAGCATTAGCAATTGCGTGTAATGCAACTGTGGTTTTACCACTTGATTCAGGTCCATAAATTTCTACAACGCGACCTCTTGGTAGTCCACCAATTCCTAATGCAATATCAAGTGCGATTGAACCAGTAGGAATTACTTCTGCTGGTGGGCGATCATCTTGACCCAAACGCATAACTGATCCGCGTCCGAATTGACGATCGATTTGGGACAGGGCTGCTTCTAAAGCCTTGTCGCGGTCATTTGCCGCTGTTGCCATTTGTGACCCTTTCTTTTGGTCCTAGCTGTCTTTTGCTTGCTTACTCAAGGTAAGTGTTAGCACTGACATTTGTCCGGGACCTGGTTAGAGGTTGGGGACATCTCTTACCTGTGGACATTACTCGAACAGGTGTTCGAAGACTAACAGACACGCCGTTTAACGTGCACCTGGACCTAAACCTTGGTTATCTACTACCGCTTTCCACACGGTTTGAGCATCAAAACCCAGTTTCAAGGCCTCATCAACACTGATTCCCCCAAGTTCAGGCAGCACAAAATCCTTAGACCAGGAAGCTGCGTAATCTTCCCCGAAATGTTCCTTGAGTCGTCGCCTTAGTTCAGTAATCCACATAACACTGCCTAATTTAGAGCAACCTTGCTACTGAAAGACTTACATTCATCATGGATTTCTACGGTTTTACCTTATTGTTGCGTTGGATTTTGGGTTGGTTTATCCAACCAAAACTGCGCCAGTTGCCAAATAAATCTGAATTCGCTGAAGTAGCTGTCATTATCCCTGCCAGAAACGAAGAACTAAATATTTCTCAGCTACTTGCTGCCTTGCAACAATCTGAGGTCAAACCATCTGAACTCATTGTTGTAAATGACAACTCAACTGATCAAACAGCACAAGTTGCAAAATCTTTTGGGGCCACAATTATTAATGCCAGTGAGCCAGAAGTTGGTTGGACAGGCAAAACCTTTGCATTATCTCAGGGAATTCAAGCAACTAAATCTTCAATTTTATTGTTTCTTGATGCAGACACCAAGCCAAGTAAAGATTTTCTAGGCAAAATGATTCATGCATTAAATGTAAATGGTGGATTAATTTCGGTTCAGCCATATCATCAAATGAAATTAATGTATGAAAGATTTGCTTCGGTATTTAATTTAATCGGGGCTATTGGTGCTCGACTAGGTGAAAAAAATGGATTAGCTTTTGGGCCAGCATTAATGATGGAACGAAGAAATTTAGAAAAAATAGGTGGTATAAAAGAAGTCAAAAATCAATTACTAGAAGATCGCGCACTAGGACTATTGTTTGAAAAAAATAATTTAAATGTAAATACGTTCATAGGTGGTGGAGATATTTCTTTTCAGATGTATCCCAGTGGAATTAAATCACTAATTCAAGGATTTACCAAAAATATGGCAGCAGGATCTGTTGGTATAACCAAGACACGTTTCTTATTTCTTTTTACTTGGTTTAGCGGATTAGTAGCGGCTGCGTGGGAGCTTCCTTTTGCTTTTCTTGCCTGGAGTCAAACAGGAACTCCACCTTCTCTATATCAATATTGTTTAACCATAGGCTTTGGCATTCAGTTTTGGTGGTTTATTAGAAAATTAGGAAACTTTAATTTTTATCTAATTCTTTATCCTTTTATGATACTTTTTTTCTTACTAATCTTTTTTTACTCAGTTATTTTAACCTGGAGAGGAAAAGTAATCTGGAAAGACAGATTCATTGATGCTAAAGCAGGTTTGGGATGAAAGATATATTTAAATTCATCATCTTAAATACTGGCACGTGGGTTTTTTGGTTTTACATTATTGGTTTTTTTGCCTCAAAATTGAACAATTCATTTCTCGAGAAAGATTACATTTTAACTAGACTTTTTAGGTTTGAAAAAGATGCCTCCTGGTTTCGAAAATACTTAAAAATTGATAAGTGGAAAGATAAAGTTCCTGAATTAGGTGGATTTTTTAAAGAGGGTTTCCAAAAAAGAAGCATTTCTTTTGGAGAAAAAAATCAATTGCTAACTTTCGTCAGAGAGACAAGAAGAGCTGAACTTGCCCACTGGTTGATGACTTCAGGTTGGATTTTAACTATCATATTTAACCCTTTGTGGGCGATAATTTTTAATTTAATTTTTGCCCATTTGGTTAATTTCCCGTGTTTAGTGATCCAGCGCTATAACAGGGCAAGACTACTAAAAGTTTTAGAAACGAAATATTAAGCTGCTGCTGAGTCAGATTTTTTATTAACAGGTAAAACTGTTACACCTGTTGGATTATTTTCAATATTTGCAACCGATTTTGTGACTTCAAACATTAATTTAGACAATGGAAGGTTTAATGCTCCACAAATTGCCCCTAATAATTCAGATGATGGTTCTTTTTGACCGCGTTCGACTTCACTTAAGTAACCGAGTGAAACTCTGGCACTCTTTGAAATATCCCTTAGTGATCTTTTTTGGGCATTTCGAGCTTGGCGAAGTTGATCGCCCATCACTTTTCTCAAAACAATCATGAATATATTTTAGCCCATCAAGGACTTGATTGTCCTTTTATTCACACGAGCCGACTCAAGGTCAGTTGAAGAACTTGCTGCACAGTTTGATTACGAATCTCAAATCTTGTGCCTACTAATTCTAATTTTTGGCACATATTGTGGTCATTCATTGAAATAGCCACAAATACTAAACCTGGTGTAAAACCAGAACTTTTTTCTGGGCCCGCTACCCCTGTAGTGGAAATTCCGATATCTGTGTTTAATTTCTTTCTCACATTTTTTGCCATAGCTGTTGCTACCTGCTCAGAAATACTTGTGAATTCGTTAATTAAAGACGATTCAATTTCTAAAACTTCGTTCTTTATTTCATCAACATAAGCCGTAATTGAACCTTTAAAGACTTTGGAGGCACCAGGTATTTCTGTTAAACAAGCTGCAACCAATCCTCCAGTCAATGATTCAGCTACAGATAATGTGAGATTTTTATTTTGAAGTTTTTTGATAACTTCACTTGCTAATTCTTGATTCAAATCTATTGTTCTTCTCGATCAGTCATAATTGCTTTCATAATGTAATCAACAGCGGTGGCTAAGGTCAAAAACACTGCAACATACATCAGGATTTCTGCAATTGGTGAAAAAGTTTCGGGCAAAGGAAGCAGATAAAAACTTATTGCCACAATTTGTAAAATAGTTTTGGCTTTACCGCCGCGACTAGCGGGGATGACACCTTTGTTGATTACCCAAAATCTTAAGAACGTCACAAATAATTCTCTAGCTAAAATCACCCAAGTAAACCACCAGTCCAACAAATTTAAATATGACAAACCAATTAATGCCACACCAATCAAAGCTTTATCAGCAATAGGATCAAATATTTTTCCAAAATTTGTGATTAAATCCCATCTCCTGGCAATGGTTCCATCTGCAATATCAGTTAATGCTGCGACAATAAAAATTGTTCCCGCAATTATTCGATTAGTTTCCGTTTCTGCATTTTCTTTAAATAAAAGCCAAGCCAAAATTGGTACAACAATGATTCGTATTGTTGTTAATAAATTAGGGACATTAATTGAACTTACTGCTGAAATTGGATCTGCTACACGATCAGGAACAGCAGGTTTTAGCACTGGGCGCTCTATTTTGCCTTCACCTCCAGGTCTGCTCCTACGCTACCTACAACTACGGCTTTTACTAAATCACCCACACTTGCATTGCTGTTCAAAATTGTGGTGATGCCATCTACTTCAGGTCCCTGTTCTCTAGTTCGACCGGTAACCCCATCTTCATCATTTGCTTCTACTAGTACTTCAACTTCAGAATTGATTCGACTGTGGGCTTTTTGTGACATCAATTCTTCTGCAATCGAGTTTAAATTTTTAACTCTTTCATCAATTAATTCTTGCTCTAGACCATTCTTAAATTCTGCAGCTTCTGTTCCATCTTCTACTGAGTAACCAAAAATACCAATCGCATCAAGCTCTGCTTGTTCTAAGAAGTTTTTAATTTCTTCGTATTCATTTTCAGTCTCTCCCGGAAATCCCACAATGAAATTACTTCTAATTCCTGCCGCTGGATTAATTTTTCTTATGCTTTGAATCAAATTAAGGAAATCATTAGTTCCCCCAAAGCGTTTCATTCTTCTTAGTACGTCTGGATGAGCGTGTTGAAATGATAAATCAAAGTAAGGCACAACTTTGTCGGTCTTAAGAGTTGCTTGTATTAAAGAAGGTCTCATCTCGGCGGGCTGCAAATATGATAATCGAATCCACTCAATGGAATCTATTTTGGCAATTTCAGGCAGAATAGTTTCCAAAAGACGAATATCACCCAAATCTTTCCCGTAACTGGTCGTGTTTTCACTAACTAAAAATAATTCTTTTACTCCATTTTGACCGAGCCATGCTGCCTCTTCCAATATTTCTGATGGTCGCCTTGAAAGATATGAACCTCTAAATCTTGGAATCGCACAAAATGTGCAACGGCGATCACATCCTGAAGCAAGTTTTAAAGGTGCAGTTGGTTTGTTATCTAGTCTGAATCTGTTCAATGGTTGAGAAATTTTTTGTTCACTTCGTGCCGTTGGGGAAATTGGTAAAAGTAATCTTCTGTCTTGAGGAACTGGAGCTTTTGGTTTATTTCCATTTAAAACTTCATTTAGCTTTGCTGTTATGTGGTCATAATCGTCAAAACCCAAAATTGCATCTGCTTCAGGAAGAGCAGTTTCTAATTCATTGCCATATCTTTCTGCCATACAGCCAACAGCTAAAATCGCTTTGACATTACTGTTTTGCTTTAAATCATTTGCTGCAAGCAGAGTATCAATACTGTCTTTTTTTGCTGACTCAATAAATCCGCAAGTGTTAACAAATACCGCATCTGCTTGGCTTGGTTCAGAAACTAGTTCAATACCATCTTTAGATAATCGTGCTGCTAACTCTTCGCTATCAACTTCATTACGAGCACAGCCTAAGGTGACGATTGCTACGCGAGTTGACATTATGTTTACAGCCTAAAGAAAGTACTTAAAGTTCATTTCTGCAAGGTATGAATTAGCCTTGCGAGTTACTGAACTGGACCTTCTGGTCCAAATTCAACTCTGACAACTTCGCCGTTGCCACCTGCTTTTCCTAATACTTGACCATTAACTGTCAAAGTAATTGCCCCAGCATTTCCTAAAAGTAGTTTTACGCCTTCTACACTGCCGACTCTTTGTTCTTGACCTTCTTTAATTATTCCTTCGAAAAGTTCCACATCATTAACATCTGTGACTCTGACCCAACTGCTATTGCCCTCAGCTTTAATTAATACATCAACGCCAGGAGTTGGTGCATTTGCTATTAAACTTTCAGCATCTTTTGTAGAAGCTGGTTTTGGTGTTGCACTAGTTTCAGCAATGGTTTCAGTTGATGAATTAAATGTTGAAACAATTACCGACCCAACAGCAATTACTGCAATTACTCCTAATGCAGATGCCATCAACAAAGACCAGTTTGCACCTGATTTAGCTCGGATTTTTTCTAAAGGTTGGAAGTAGCTTCCAGAAAATTGTGAATTTTGTTTTTGTTGCTCAACGACAACCGAAGCAACTTCAAGGACTTCGGTTTCCGGTGCAAGCACCGGTGGATCAAAAGGGGACTCACCAGCTCCAAAAGCTGGATAAAGAGCCATCAATTCATCGGCGTCTAGTTGTAAGACTTGTGCAATCGCACGAATGTGACCTCGGACATAAACATCTGCGCCTACTTTTTCAAATTCATCTTTTTCAATATGTTTAACCAATATTTCACGTACACGAACTTGGGCACTCAATTCAGAAATAGTCATTCCCTTTGACTCGCGAGCAAAGCGAATTCGCTTTCCAATGGAATCTTGCATCTAGCACCTCCTCACCTTTAGCGGTATCGAATCATCAAAGGCTACCACCGATGTTCGCTTTAGCGAATATGTGGTATTTCTGTGATTAGAGTGACTTTTTAAGGGTAGCCCCATGGAAGTTTCTCCACAAGAGCCGGCAGGTGAACTAAGCGTTAACTTCCCCGCGCAAAGCCGCAAGTGTGTCAACTAACTCTTCTGGCTTAACAAGTACTTCTCGAGCTTTTGAACCTTCACTTGGTCCAACAATGCCTCTATCTTCCATTAAGTCAATTAGTCTTCCAGCTTTTGCAAAGCCGACTCTAAGTTTTCTTTGCAACATGGAAGTTGATCCAAGTTGAGTTGAAACAACTAATTCAGCGGCAGACAAGAGTAAATCAAGATCATCACCAATGTCATTTTCGACATTTGATCTTGTTGGGTTGACGTGCAAAACATCATCACGGTATTCAGGTTCTGCTTGATTTGTCCAATGAGAAACGATCGTTCTAATTTCTGTTTCAGATACAAATGCTCCCTGAATTCTTGTTGGTTTAGAAGCTCCCATCGGAAGGAACAAACCATCGCCTTGTCCTACTAATTTTTCAGCACCTGGTTGATCTAAAATAACTCTTGAATCTGCCAAACTTGCAGTTGCAAAAGCTAATCGGCTTGGAACATTTGCCTTGATTAAACCTGTAACAACGTCAACACTTGGCCTTTGTGTGGCTATTACTAAGTGGATTCCTGCAGCTCTGGCAAGCTGAGTTATGCGCACAATGGCATCTTCAACATCTCTTGGTGCCACCATCATCAAATCAGCTAATTCGTCCACAACTACTAATAGATATGGATATGGTTCAGGAACTGGTTTATCTCCAATTGCACTAACTTTGCCAGCTTTTACTGCTTTGTTGTAATCATCAATATGTCTAAACCCGTGAGCATGCAGAGCGTCATATCTAACTTCCATTTCTTTAACAACCCATTGCAAAACCTCTGCAGCTTTCTTAGGGTTTGTCACAATTGGAGTAATCAAATGAGGCACCCCAGCATAAGCTGCTAATTCAACTCGTTTTGGATCAATCAAAATAAGTTTTGCTTCATCTGGAGTTGAACGCATTAAAATTGAAGTCACCAATGCATTAATACAAGATGATTTTCCAGCGCCTGTTGCTCCTGCAACCAAAATGTGTGGCATTTTTGCAAGGTTTGCGCAAATCACTGCGCCTTCAACATCTTTTCCAAGACCAACAATTAATGGATGTTTTTCATCTGTTGCAACAGGTGAATTTAATAAATCAGCTAATGCAACCAGTTCGCGATCTTGATTAGGAATTTCTACACCAATTGCAGATTTACCTGGAATCGGTGACAAAATTCTGACATCAGCGCTAGCAACTGCGTAAGCAATATTTTTACTTAATGCAGTAACACGTTCAACTTTTACTGCTGGTCCAAGCTCAACTTCGTATCTGGTCACTGTTGGACCCCGCGAAAATCCTGTCACAGTCGCGTCAATATCAAATTGGGAGAAAACTTTAGTCAGTGACTCAACTACTCCATCATTAATTTTGCTTCTAGTTTTTGGTACTGGGCCTGCTTTTAAACTTGAAGCAGAAGGAAGTTTGTAATTTTTTTCGGCTTTCATCGCCATTTGTTTTGCTACAGGTTTTACTACCGGTTTAAGTTGCACAACATTATCTTTAATGATTTGAATTGGTTGAGTTGAATCCATGGAAGACGTTACAGGAATTGGTTGGGTTGAATCCATGTCAAATTCTTCAACATGATCGGTTATAACTGGAGAGGCTGCAAAAGGAATATCATCAACTAATAAATCTGTATCTTCGTTATCTTCATCTTTGCTAGACCAGCGACTGATCCATCTCGATAAAACATTTCCTTTTTTTGTAGGTACTTCATCTTCCTCATAATTTTCATCAATTAATCCATCTACCAATTCGTCTTCTTCATAATCTGAAGAAGTAAACATGTCTAATTCTTGATCCAGATCGTCAATTTCTTCACTACCGTGTTTTCTTCTACCACCTTGAGAAATAAATCCAACTACATTTTTTATTTTTAAGGCGACAGCAGTCACTGGCGTTTTCGTGGTAATCAATGTTCCAAAGAAACCAAAAAGAATTAATAACAACATTGCGATAAAACCGTTAGTTAAACCAGCAAGTGGAGTGGCAATTAACCAACCAAGCCAACCAGCGCCTGATTGCATGGCTTCAACGCCGTCTCCTGGAGTTGGGGTGCCTTTAAATAAATGCCATAAACCTGCGACACTAATTAATATTGCTGTTACACCTATTGCAATTCTTGGGCCATCACCTTTTTTGGCAGGATTTCTAAATGTTTGCCAAGCTGAATACACAAAAACAATTGGTAAAAATACGGTCAAGGCACCGACAGTTCCTGTAATAATTAATTTTGAATAACGAGTTATAACCGTTTGGGTATCAAACCAACTCTGAGCTGCAACAATTATTGATAAAGCTAATAGCAGAAGTCCTAATCCGTCACGTCTTTGTTTCTGATCAATTTCTTTAGCACCATGACCTACTGCACGGGCTATCGCGCCAAAAACTTTTGCAATAACACCCCAAGCCATACCAACAAGAGAAAGTAAGCGACCAAAAAATAAGACTAGATTTCCACCACGAGATTTTCGTGAAGAGTTGTGATTGCGGGCACGCGAGCGTGCCGGCGTGCTAGTAGCCATAAATAGAGATTACCCTCGTGCAACACCTGTTACTTGGGTATCAGAAGCGACTTTTAGTGCGTGTCGTCACTTCTGACACAAATTTAGGGCTTACCCCTGAAAATTCACTGCCCGATGAGATCCATCGCAAAACGGTTTTTCTTTGCTTGCCCCACATCTGCAAAAAGACTTTGCACCAGCTTCGACTACTTCTGTCGTTACTTCGGATTCATTCGCTTTGGTGTAATTCAATTCAAAGTCACCTTCAACTCGAATTGAACCATTTGGCTTCACAGTTATTTTTACTTTTTCACTCATTCATTTCTCCTTATGCCTCAACAACGACTGGAACAATCATTGGTCTTCTTTTATGTTGATCACTAACCCATTTACCGGTTGTTCTTCGAACAACTTTTTGTAATTGATTAATATCATAGACATTATTTTTCATTGCATCTTCTAAATTAGATTTGATTATTGGAATTACTTCATCAAATACTGCCTCGTTCTCGGCAAATCCACGAGCATGAATCTCTGGGCCAGCAACAACTTTATTTTCAACAGAATCCACAACTACCACTACTGAAATAAATCCCTCTTCTCCCAAAATTCTTCTATCTTTCAAAGAATCTTCTGCTACTCCACCAACGCTTGAGCCGTCAACAAAAACGTAGCCACAAGGAACTGCTCCTACAATTTTTGCTTTTCGATTATGCAGATCAACTACCATCCCATCGGCAGTTATCACCACGTTTTCTTTTTTTACACCTGTATTCATTGCTAGGGCACCATTTGCTCTTAAATGTCTTGGTTCACCGTGTACGGGCATAACATTTCTTGGTTTCAATAAATTATAAAAATATAACAATTCACCACTTGCCGCATGACCAGAAACGTGAACTTTAGCGTTTCCAGAATGTACGACATTGGCACCTTGTTTAGTTAGGCCATTAATAACCCTGTTGACAGAATTTTCATTTCCTGGAATTAATGATGATGCCAAAATTACAGTGTCGCCTTCACCTATTTTTATTTTATGATCCAATCCTGCCATTCTTGAAAGTGCTGCCATCGGTTCACCTTGTGAACCTGTAGTTATCAAAACAATTTCATCATCTGCAAAATCATCAATGTCATCAATACTTACTGTGGCATTAGGTGGAATTGTTAAATAACCTAAGTCTCTTGCTACTCCCATATTTCTAACCATGGAGCGACCAACAAAAACGACTTTTCTTTTGTTTAGCTGGGCAGCATCAATTATTTGTTGCACTCTATGTATATGAGATGCAAAACTTGCCACAATAACTCTTCTTGGGGCTCGAGACATAATTGATTCAATCACTGGTGCAATATCTTTTTCTTGAGGAACAAAGCCAGGAACTTCGGCATTCGTGGAATCAACTAAAGCTAGATCTACACCTTCATTCCCTAGTCTTGCGAAAGTATTTAAATCGGTGATTCGTCCATCAAGTGGCAGTTGATCCATCTTGAAATCCCCTGTGTGAATCAGCGTTCCTGCACCAGTTTTTATTGATAAAGCTAATGCATCTGGAATCGAATGATTTACGGCAATAAACTCAACACTAAATTCTCCAATTTTTTCAAAATCTCCTTCTTTCACCATTCTTAAATCTGATTTAATTCGATGTTCCTTTAATTTTTCTGCTAACAAAGCAAGCGTTAATTTTGAACCATAAACAGGTACATGTGGTGCTTCTCTTAAAAAATATGGAACACCACCCATGTGATCTTCATGAGCATGTGTCAAAATGATTGCTTTAACTTTTTGCCACTTATCTCTTAAATATTCAAAGTCAGGCAAAATTAAATCAACACCAGGTTGATTTTCTTCCGGAAATAAAACTCCTACGTCAACAATGACAATGTCTTGGTTGTATTGCAGGACGGTCATGTTTCGACCTATTTCGCCAATCCCACCTAATGGAATGACTCGAAGAGTTTCCGGCGCCAATTTATTTGGCAACGGAAACTCATGTGAAGTTAACGTCAAATTTTTATTCCTCCGTCGAGCAGATCTGCTCTTAATTGTGTTATTTGTTTTTCGTCAGCATCGACGAGTGGCAAACGGGCTGCGCCTGCCGGTAATCCTTGTAAATTAAGTGCTGCCTTTATAGACATCACTCCTGGCATTCGACTCATTACACCTGTGTAAACAGGAAGTAGTCCTTGATGAATTTCCAAAGCTTTTTTATTATCGCCCGCAAAAAATGCAGCAGCCATTGCTTTTAATCTATCTGCTACTAAATGTCCACAAACGCTTACAAAACCAACGGCACCAATTGACAGAAGTGGCAAATTCAATGCATCTTCACCTGAATACCAAGCAAGACCGGTTTTCTTAATGACATAAGAAGCAGATTCTAAATTATTTTTTGCATCTTTATTAGCGACAATATTTTTATGTTCACTTAATCTAATTAAAGTTTCACTTTCAATTGGCACTCCCGCTCTACCAGGAATGTCATAAGTCATTAAGGGAAGATCTGTCGCATCAGCCACAGTTTTGAAATGAGCATAAACACCAGCTTGAGATGGTTTGTTGTAATAAGGAGTAACTACTAGAACTCCGTGAGCACCTAATTTTGCAGCATCTTTTGCAAGTCCAACAGTGTGTGCTGTGTCATTGCTTCCAACGCCTGCAACAACTTTTGCTTTATTTCCAACAGCGTCAATTACTGCTTTTAAAACCTGGTTTTTTTCAATTTCAGTGGTCGTTGCAGATTCCCCTGTTGTGCCATTAACAACAATTCCATCATTTCCCAGAGCAACTAAATGTTCAGCTAGCTTTCCAGCACCTTCAATATCAACACTGCCATCTTTGGCAAATGGAGTAATCATTGCTGTTAAAACCGTTCCAAATGGACGGTGATCGTGACTCATGGGATAAAGATTATCGCTTAGGGGGCGACTCGACCATTCTTGATGAAGCAGTCGTGAGTAATCGGCATTATTTTTGCAAAATGTTCTTCATACTTCTCTGCAACCATTTCAATTTCACGTTGTGGGTAAGAAGGAAAATGGGAACCTTCAGCAATACGCCTCAATGACAAGAAATTCATCAATGCTCGAGAGTTCATCGTTACATAGGCACTGGAATAAATCGTTACAGGTAAAACCCCCCTTGCTACTTCACGGGCAACTCCTGCATTTAACATTTTTTCATAACTTAAATAAGAATTTTCACAAGATTTTTTAAATTCTTCTTCTGTAATTTTGTATTGCTCTGGTGTTCCTGGTTCAAAAGTGTAAGCACCAGTTTTTCCAACTTGTTGTAAGTTCCTTGATGTATTTGGAAAATAAAATTCTGGATCTAATTGTCGATATCTTCCTGATTCCTCGTTATAAGAAGCTATTCGGTGGCGCATGTGTTCACGCCAAACAAATATTGGTGCTTTTACATAAAAAGTAAAAATTGAGTGTTCAAAAGGTGTTCCGTGTCTTTCGCGCATTAAAAAATTAATTAGACCTGTGTGCTCACTTGCATCTTGATTCTTGGCAGCATCAGAATTTGAACGCTCGCCAGCTGTAGAAACTCGAGCTGCCCAAACTACATCAGAATCTGATGCCGAATGTTTAACCAATTCAACGGTTACATCACTTCTAAATTTTAGAGGAATGGAAGGTGTGGAGGTATCAGTCACAAAAACGCACGATACCGTTTACCTACGATGAACAAGTCCTCAGACGCGCGACGTTCTACTGTGACCCGTAACGCAGTTGGGGTTGGACTTGCTACTGGGGTTTACGGAATCTCCTTTGGTGCGTTGGCTGTTACTAGTGGGTTTAATTTTGCGCAAACCCAAGTTCTAAGTCTTGGACTTTTCTCAGGAGCATCACAATTTGCAGTTGTGGGCATTATGGGTGCAGGTGGCGGTGCAATAGCGGCGATTGCTACTTCTTCTCTTTTAGGTGTTAGAAATGGTCTCTACGCATTGAGTATTGCCAATGTATTAAACCTAAAAGGAATTAAAAAGATTTTTGCATCTCAATTAACAATTGATGAATCAACAGCAATGTCAATTGCTAATAATGACGATGAAGAGATGAGTCGATGGGCTTTTTGGGCAACAGGAATTTCTGTTTTTATTTTTTGGAACATTGCAACCGCTATCGGTGCATTTGGAGCCTCATTTGTTGCTGATCCAAAATCGCTCGGATTAGATGCTGCCGTAGGTGCTGCTTTTTTAGCATTACTTTGGCCAAGATTAGTCAATAAACAAATTAGAATTGTAGGAATTCTTGCCGGATTATTGGCCTTAGGTTTAACGCCATTTGTACAACCGGGAATTCCAGTGTTAGCAAGTGTGCTCATAGCAATTGTTATGGGTTTAAAGAATACGAGTAACAAATGATGGAGTCTCGTTGGATTGCAGTCATTGCTTCCTCTGTTATTGCCTTTCTACTTAAATTCTCAGGAAATGTTGTTCCAGCAAAATATTTAGAACAACCAAAAATAAAATCAATTACTGCTTTGGTTCCAATTGTTATGCTTTCAGCCCTTGTTGTGGTGCAAACTTTTGCTTCAGGTAAGGAATTAGTAATTGATGCAAGAATAATTGCTTTGATTTTTGCAGTAATTTTATTAATATTTCGCTCACCGTTTATTGTTGTCGTATTTGGCGCTGCGGCTTTGGCTGCAATTTTGCGCTACTTTGATTTAATTAATTAAATCGTCAATTCCTATAGTCAAACCGGGTTTTTTACCGATATTTCTAATTGCAAGCAAAACTCCGGGCATGAATGATTCTCTATCAAATGAATCATGACGAATAGTCAAAGTTTCACCATGAGAACCAAATACAACTTCTTGATGAGCAACAAGCCCTTGCATTCTTACCGCGTGAACAGGGATGCCATCTATTTTTGATCCCCTTGAACCAGGAACTTCTGAAATTGTTGCATCAGGATTATTGCCTAAATTATTTAATTTTCTTTCTTCAGCAATTATTTGAGCAGTTCTTACAGCTGTACCACTAGGAGCATCAATTTTATTTGGGTGATGATACTCAATAATTTCTACAGAATCGTAAAACTTAGTAGCAGCTTTTGCAAACCTCATCATCAAAATTGCCCCAATTGAAAAATTTGGCACTAATCGAAGGGATACTTGAGAATTTGATTGAAGCATTTTATGTAGTTTTGAAATTTTTTCTTCATTAAATCCTGTGGTTCCCACAACTGGCGAAATTCCAGCATTAATTAATAATTCTAAATTATTCATCACAACATCTGGAGTTGTGAAATCTACTGCTACTTGAGCACCTGAATTTTTAACAATATTAAAGTCATCATTTTGATCAATGCTTGCAACAAGTTCCAAATCTGAAGCATTAGTTACAGCTTTAACTACTTCAGCGCCCATTCTTCCTTTGGCGCCAAGCACTGCAACTTTGATTGTCATAAAACTAGACTACAAGGTCCTTAAACTGATCCTGATCATTAAAGCTACCCACTACACAAAGTAAACCTTTTTGTGCGAAAAGTTCTGCAGCTAGAGCCTTAATATCACTAGAAGTCACTTCATCAATTTTATTTAAAGTCTCATCTAACGATAAGTATTCTCCATAAAGCAATTCACCTTTAGCAATTCTGGTCATTCGAGCATTAGTTTCCTCTAAACCTAAAACCAATCCACCTCTTAATGCGCCTTTACCCCGATTTAATTCTTCGTCCGTAATTCCATTTTGTGCAACATCTGCTAACTCTTTTTTAATTATTTCAACAACTTCATTTACTTTTTCTTTGGTAGTTCCTGCATAAACACCAAAGATTCCAGTTCCGGTGTAGTGATGCGCAAAAGAATAAACGGTATAAACGAGTCCACGTTTTTCTCTTATTTCTTGAAAGAGTCTTGAAGACATTCCCCCACCGATAGCTGCGCTTAAAACAGCAATTACATATCTTTTTTCATCGTGGCGATCTAGTCCTGGAACTCCCCAGACAAGATGAGCTTGTTCTGTATCTTTTTTTACTACCTTTATTCCAGATCCAACAGTTGAAAGTTTTTCAGAGGTTCTAGGCAATAGTGGCTTAACTCCTGATTTATTCCAATCGGTATTTTGAATTGACTCCACAACCATGTCTACAGCTTGATCGTGGTCCACATTTCCAGCAATAGAAATTATTGTTCTTTCTGGAGAATAATATTTTTTATAAAAACCATAAACTTGTTCTCTTGACATCTCAGTTATTGATTTTCTAGTTCCAATAATTGGACGACCAATTGGTTGATCTCCCAAAAGTTCTTGGGACCAGTTGTCATAAACCAGTTCATTTGGTTCGTCTTCATGCATTGATATTTCTTCTAAGACAACATTTCTTTCTTGATCAACATCTTCTTGAGTCACATTTGAAGAAGTGAGCATGTCAGAAAGTGTGTCAATCGCTAATTTCACATCTCTATCTAAAACTTTGGCATGAAAACAGGTGTATTCCTGTGTAGTGAAGGCGTTCATGTCTCCACCAACAGCTTCTAACGAAGATGAGATTTCCATTGCAGTTCTTGTAGGTGTTCCTTTGAAAAGCAAATGTTCTAAGAAATGAGCAGCACCTGCCTCAGGAATTTCTTCATCTCGAGAACCTGTGGCAACCCAATAACCAACTGCAGCACTTCTAACAGTGGGAACTGTTTCTGTGATGATTTTTAAACCTGAGGGCAGAATAGTTTGTTGAACTATTCCGCCTCTACCAGTGTCTTCTAATGTTTGGGTTGGAAAGCGATCCATTTTTATTGATTATTTATTCAGACTTAACTGAATCTTCGCCTTCAACTACTGGAACTAATGAAAGTTTTCCTTTGGGATCAATTTCATTAATTTCAACATGAACCGTGTCACCAACGTTGATTACATCTTCAACTTTTTCAACACGTTTACCGCCAGCCATTTTCTTTAGTTGTGAAATATGTAGCAGTCCATCTTTACCTGGATAAAGATTTACGAATGCGCCAAAAGCTGCCGTTTTAACAACTTTGCCTTCATATTTTTCTCCAACTGTTGGAACATGTGGATTAGCAATTCCATCAATCATGGCTTTTGCTTTATCTGCTGCAACACCATCTGTTGCACCAATAAACACTGTGCCATCATCTTCAATTGAAATTTGTGCGCCAGTTTTTTCTTGAATTTCGTTAATCATCTTGCCTTTAGGCCCGATAATTGCACCGATCATGTCAACTGGAACTTTCACAGAAATTATGCGTGGAGCATATTGACTCATTTGTCCTGGAGCATCAATTGCTTTTTGTATTACTTCCAAAATTGTGGTTCGAGCATCTTTAGCTTGCTTTAGGGCCGCAGCTAAAACATTGGCTGGAATTCCATCAAGTTTGGTATCAAGTTGCAACGCTGTAATGAATTCAGATGTTCCTGCTACCTTGAAATCCATATCGCCGAGTGCATCTTCAGCACCAAGAATGTCTGTTAATGCCACATATTCTTGTTTGCCATCAATTTCACCAGAGATTAATCCCATGGCAATTCCACCAACCATTGCTTGCAGTGGAACACCGGCATTAAGCATTGCCATTGTTGAAGCGCAAACAGATGCCATAGAAGTTGATCCATTTGATGAAATAGCTTCTGAAACTTGTCTAATTGCGTAAGGAAATTCTGCTCTTCCTGGCAACACAGGAACAAGTGCTCTTTCAGCTAATGCACCGTGACCAATTTCTCTACGTTTTGGAGTTCCAACTCTTCCGGTTTCGCCAGTTGAGTAAGGAGGCATGTTGTAGTTGTGCATATAACGCTTTGTAGTTTCTGGAGACAAAGTATCTAATTTTTGTTCCAAATCCAACATGTTTAATGTTGTTACACCTAATACTTGGGTTTCGCCTCGATTAAATAAAGCAGAACCGTGAGTTCTAGGCAGAATATTTATTTCTGCAGACAGATCACGCAATTGCACAGGAGTTCTGCCATCAATACGTATCTTGTCTCGCAACACTCTTTCACGCATAACTTTTTTAGAAACTGAACCAAAAGCTGCTTTAATTTCCTTTTCGCGCTCTGGGAATTTCTCAGTTAATGCAGTTAATACTTCAGCTTTAGCTTCATCAAGGACAGTTTGTCTTTCAACTTTGCCACCAATTTGCATAGCTTTTGATACAGCATCTGTTGAAAATGCTGCGACAGCATCATAGACATCTTCTTGGTAGTCACTAAATAATGGGAATTCTCTAGTTTCTTTTGCAGCAACTTTGGCAAGTTCAACTTGTGCGCGACACAATTCTTTAATAAACGGCTTAGCCGCTTCAAGACCTTGTGCTACAACTTCTTCAGTTGGTGCAGTTGCTCCACCTTTAACTAATTCAATTGTGTGTTCAGTTGCTTCTGCTTCAACCATCATGATCGCAACATCACCGTCTGGCAGAACTCTTCCAGCTACCACCATGTCAAATACGGCATCTTGTAAATCTGGCCACTTAGGAAACGCAACCCAATGTCCATCAATTAGTGCAACGCGGACGCCACCAATTGGACCAGAGAATGGTAATCCGGCTAATTGTGTAGAAGCTGAAGCGGCGTTAATTGCTAAAACGTCATATAGAACATGTGGATCTAATGACATAACCGTTACAACAACTTGAACTTCGTTTCTTAAACCTTTAACAAATGCTGGACGAAGGGGGCGATCAATTAATCTGCAAGTAAGAATTGCAGCTTCACTGGGACGACCTTCGCGTCTAAAAAATGAACCAGGAATTTTTCCTAGTGCATACATTTTCTCTTCAACATCGATTGTTAAAGGGAAAAAATCAAATGAGTCTTTTGGTTCTTTACCTGCTGTTGTTGCAGACAAAACCATGGTTTCGTCATCTAAGAATGCTTGGACTGAACCACCTGCCTGTTGGGCAAGACGTCCTGTTTCAAAGCGGATATTTACTTTTCCAAACGGACCGTTGTCTATAACTGCCGTTGCCTTATGTATTACTGAACCCGTCATGGGCTTTCCTCTGTTTTCATTACAGGGGTAATTTTATTAAAAGAAATAAGTTAAAACTTTTGTCTGACCCGGTCATCGATCGAGATGCACGGAAATTATTTTTCCGGACATCACTACCGAGGACCGAAGGTCATCTTCGTTTATTTCTTCTAACTAATTACCCGATTGGTTTGTGAATCGAATAATAAATTAAATGAGTTAGCGACGAATTCCCAAACGTTCAATCAATGCACGGTATCTATTGATATCAGTTTTAGCCAAGTAGTCGAGTAAACGACGACGACGTCCTACTAATAACAACAAACCACGACGTGAATGATGATCGTGTTTGTGAGTTTTCAAATGTTCTGTCAAATGATTAACACGTTCGGTTAATAATGCGACTTGAACTTCTGGTGAACCAGTGTCACCTGAATTAGTTGCGTAACTTGTGATTACTGCTGACTTATCTATTTTCTTCTCACTCATTTAATTCTTCTTTCCTTAGTATTTATTCGGGTGCTTAACAAATGATTTTCATTTGTAAGGATTTAAGTCGCGATAAACCGAGCACCCGCTCAGTAAATCGTCACTTCCAAGGCTATCAGCCGTTGTAGGTGTGACTGGTGAGACGCCTTGTTTCTTCCACATCTCGGGCCATTTGTGAGACAAGTTCTTCCACTGAAGCAAATTTTACGGTTTTGCGAAGTTGTTTCACAAAATCAAAAGAGACCTGTTCGCCATATAAATCCAAGTCAGTTCTATCCAAGGCATAGGCTTCTACTCTTTTTTCTTTACCATCAAAAGTAGGGTTTGTGCCAATTGAAATTGCAGCTGGTAAAACTTCATTAGTTTTAGATCGAACTAGATATCCAGCATAAATTCCATCTTCAGGAACAGCCATTTGAATTGGTGTTTCTAAGTTTGCAGTTGGATAACCAAGTTCGTGACCACGATGATCTCCATGCACAACTTTTCCTTCAAGTCTTGGAAATCTTCCTAATACAAGAGCTGCCTTATCTACTTCTCCAGTTTCTATGTAGTTTCTGGCCCGCGTTGAAGACCAAGGTTCTTTTCCATCACTAAATCTTTCGAAAACTGCAGTAGTAAAACCATTTTCATTACCAAACTTTGTCAAATAATTAGTATCTCCTGCAGCTTTGAAGCCAAATTTAAAATTATCGCCTACTACTACATGTTGAGCATTAAGAGATTCAACTAAAACTTTCCTTAAGAATTCATCCGGTGAAAGTGACGCTAATTCTTTATTGAATGGCAAAACCAAAGTTGCATCAACACCACAGCGTTCTAGAAGAGTCAATCTAAAATTCAATGAAGCAAGTGCTAGAGGTGGATTATTTCCCACAACACTTCGCGGGTGAGGATCGAAAGTAACGGCAATTAGTGAAATACCTTTTGAGGTTGCAACATCTTTAGCTCGGGAAATTAAATCTTGGTGACCCCTATGTACGCCATCAAAAACACCAATTGCAACTACAGATGGAGTCAACGAAGTGTCAACATCACCTAGACCAAACCAACGACGCATTTATCGACCTTAATAACTGGGATTATTCAATTCTTAGTTTAATCAATGCTAGATATTTTTTAATCTTGCTGGTGATAAGCCTCACCACCAAAGGTGTTTCATTGACTTGAATCTGAATTAAGCGGAGAATTAAAAGAAAGGGGGATAAATGAATCTTAACGAAAAAGTTGTGGTCGTCACTGGAGCCGGAAATGGAATGGGACGCGAACTAACTTTGCAATTAGTTAAAAAAGGCGCCAAGGTTGCTGCAGTAGATATGAGAGCTGAATCCTTAATTGAAACTAAAAATTTAGCAAATCAACTTGGTGGAGTTGTTGAAACTTTTATTCTCGACATTAGCGATGCAACAAAAGTCTTAGATTTACCAAATCAAGTCGCAGCCAAACTAGGTGAAGCTGATGTTTTGATAAATAATGCTGGAATTATCCAACCCTTTGTAAAAATTAATGAATTGACTTTAGAACAAGCTGACAAAGTTATGACAGTGAACTTCACTGGACCGTTGATGTTGACTAAAGCTTTCTTGCCAGGATTATTAAAGAAGAGTCAGGCCCATATTTTAAATGTTTCTTCAATGGGAGCTTATGCTCCGGTTCCTGGACAAAGTGTCTATGGCGCATCTAAAGCGGCAATAAAACTTTTGACCGAAGGTTTACGATCTGAATTAATTGACACCAAAATAGGAGTCACAATCGTATTTCCTGGTGCAATTGAAACAAATATTGCTGCCAATTCTGGTTTAGCAAATATCAATATAGATGAGTCTCAAACCAGCAAAATAAAAATGACTCCTGCCCCAGTTGCTGCAGCATTAATGATTGAAGCTATTGAAAAAAATAAACCAAGAATAACTATAGGAAAAGATGCAAAAACTATGGATTTTTTAACAAGACTAAATCCAATTTATGCAGCAAAACTTATTTATAAACAAATGAGCAGTTTACTCAAATAATTTCTAAACTCCACTATTTTCTGACGCAAATACAACATGGGGTTTAAGAGTTACTCCATCCCCATGCGCCAGGGCAATCAAGCTCGGTTTTTTATCAATAACTGCAATAGTTTCTGCTGGAGTATGAGTTGTCCTTACACTTCTTCCGTGAATAAAATCTTCAATTTCTGAGTTTCCAATGGTGACACTTGGAAAAATTGAAGTTGCTACTTGCGACATTGAAATTAAAGGTAAATTTCCAGGCTTTAACTCATTGAGTTTATGAGCTGTGGTGATTGACCATTGACCTGATTGCGTTCTTCTTAAGTTGGTGAGGTGTCCTCCAACTTTTAAATTTTTTCCTAAATCCCTAGCGATTGCTCGGATATAGGTTCCACTCGAGCAATGAACGGTTATTGTGACATCTTTAAATTGTTCAACATTTTTAATTTCATGCACATCAATAGCACTTATGTGAACCAATCGAGGCGAAAGTTCTACTTTCTCGCCTTGTCGAACAAGATCGTAAGCTCTTTTGCCCTCAACTTTTATAGCGCTAACAGATGATGGAATTTGGTTTATATCACCAACAAATTTTGCAAGTTCTAGCTTTATCTGCACATCGGTTATATTTTCGCAATTATTTGTTTCAATAATTTCACCTTGAGAGTCATCTGTTGTTCTTGATTGACCTAATCGAATTATGGCTTGATAAGTTTTATTATCAGCGACAACAAAAGTTAATAATCTTGTAGCTTTTCCTAAACCAACTACTAACACGCCTGTTGCATCAGGATCAAGTGTTCCGGCGTGGCCAACTTTTTTAGTATTTGCCAATTTTCTTATTTGGTGAACTACATCATGAGAAGTTATTCCTGCTGGTTTGTCCACAATGACAAAACCATGTATTTCGCTAGCTATTTGCTTTGTTTGATTCATCGCGTTCTTTGTGACGATATGGGTCTTCCCCGGCTGCATATTTGCCAGCTTTTGCAATGTTATGTAGTTCTTGATCTCTTTCTTGAGCTGTTCTTAAAACTTCTGAAATGTGAATTGCATTTTCTGGAATAGCATCCAATAAGAATTGTAAAGATGGTGTGTGTCTAATTCCTAATGCTTTACCAACTTCACTTCTTAGCATTCCTTTGGCAGATTCTAATGCCGCTTTAGTGCTGGCAATTTTTTCTTCATCACCTAAAACTGTATAAAACACAGTTGCTTCTCTTAAGTCTCCTGTGACACGAACTTCGGTAATTGTTACAAAACCTAAACGGGGATCTTTTACTCTGGTATCAAGCAGCAGGGCAACGGTTTCTTTTATTCGATCAGCGACTCTTCTGACTCTTGCTTGGCTCATGATTAGTTAAGCGCGGGGCTTTTCGCGCAATTCGTAGGTTTCAATGATGTCTTCGACTTTGAGGTCATTAAATGCATCAAAGGAGATACCACCTTCAAAGCCTTCCTTCAATTCAGACACATCATCTTTAAATCTTCTTAACGAAGCAATGCTTAGATTTTCAGTAATCATTTTTCCATCACGTAAAATACGAGCTTTTGATTTTCTAGTAATTAATCCATCACGAATAATTACTCCAGCAATTGCTCCAACTTTGCTTGACTTAAACACTTCTCTAATTTCTGCTGAACCTAGACGCACTTCTTCATAAATTGGTTTGAGTTTGCCTTTAAGTGCTTTCTCAATATCTTCAATAGCCTGATAAATAATTGAGTAGTAACGAAGTTCTACGCCTTCTCGGTCGGCCATTTCTCGAGCACCAGATTCTGCGCGAACGTTAAATCCGATGATGATTGCCTCAGATGCCACAGCTAAATCAACATCGCTGTTAACAATTGCACCAACTCCACGATGAATTACACGTAATTCAACATCTTCACCTACTTCTAGTTTCATTAATGAATCTTCTAGAGCTTCTACTGATCCTGAGACGTCACCTTTAATAATTAAGCGCAACTCTTGAGTTTCACCTTTCTTCAAGGTGTCAAGGACATCTTCCAACGTATGACGCTTCTTGCTTCTTGCAAGTTGCGCATTTCTATCACGAGCAGATCTTGCTTGCGCAATTTGTCTAGCGACTCGATCTTCATCAACAACTAGGAAAGTATCTCCGGCTCCTGGAACACTTGTTAAACCAAGAACTTGCACAGGAAATGCTGGTCCAGCACTTTCAACTGCTGTGCCTGTGTCATCCAACATTGCACGCACACGACCATGAGCATCTCCGACAACAATGGAATCTCCAGCTTTTAAAGTTCCGCGTTGTACTAAGACCGTTGCAACAGGACCGCGTCCTTTATCAAGATGAGCTTCAATTGCCACACCTTGTGCTTGTTGAGTTTCACTTGATCGAAGATCTAGAGCTGCGTCAGCTGTTAAAATAATTGATTCTAATAATTTATCGATACCAACACCAGATTTAGCTGAAACATCAACAAACATTGATGTACCACCATATTCTTCTGGTAGTAATCCGTATTCAGAAAGTTGTCCACGAACTTTATTGGGATCTGCGCCTTCTTTATCAACTTTGTTTACCGCAACAACAATTGGAACTTCTGCTGCCTGCGCATGATTTAGAGCTTCAATAGTTTGAGGTTTTACTCCATCATCTGCTGCAACAACTAATACTGCAATATCTGTAACTTTGGCACCGCGAGCACGCATTGCTGTGAAAGCTTCGTGACCTGGTGTATCGATAAAAGTAATCTTTCTGTCTTCACCTGAAACATTTGCAGATATTTGGTAGGCACCGATGTGCTGTGTAATTCCACCTGCTTCTCCACCTGCAACATTTGCAGAACGAATCGTGTCAAGTAACAAAGTTTTACCATGATCAACGTGACCCATAATTGTTACTACCGGTGGTCGAATTACTAATTCACCTTCGTCTTCACCGAAAGAAACATCAAATGAATCAAGCAATTCACGATCTTCATCTTCAGGCGAAACCACTTGAATATCAAAATTCAATTCCACACCTAAAACTTGTAACGTTTCATCCGGCAAAGATTGAGTAGCTGTTGCCATTTCACCTAAATGAAAAAGTGCAGTAACTAAACTTGCAGGATTGGCGCCAATTTTTTCTCCCAGATCCATCAAAGAAGAACCACGACTTAAACGAATTGTTCTGCCATCACCTTTTGGTAATTGCACACCACCAAGTTGTGGTGCTTCCATGAAATCTTCAAATTCTTGACGCTTTTCACGTTTTGATTTTGAACGTTTTTTGTTGGCCCCTCCTTGGCGACCAAATGCTCCGGCTGCGTTACCGCGGCCTCCTGCTCCACCGCGTTGTCCGGGACGACCCGATGGTTGAACTCCAGGCATGGCTGGAATACCACCTGGTCCAGCTGAGCGATTAACGCCAAAACCTCCAGGACCTCCTGGTCCACGATTTGGTCCACCAGGTCTAGGTCCACCAAAATTTCCAGGACCACGATTAGGGCCACCAGGACCACCAGGTCTTGGGCCACCAAAATTTCCGGGACCACGATTAGGGCCACCCGGTCTAGGACCTCCAGGACCACCAGGTCTTGGACCACCTGGACCACGATTAGGTCCACCAGGTCTAGAACCTCCAGGACCACCAGGTCTTGGACCACCTGGACCACCAGGTCCGGTTGGTCGACCCATAGGTCTTGGCATTCCAGTTGGATTTGTAGGTCTTGGTCCTGTTGGCTGACCGAAAGGATTGTTACCAGGGCGAGGTGCACCTGGACGAGGTGGCGGTGTTGGAGATCCAAAAGGGTTATTTCCAGGGCGAGGTGTAGCTGTACGAGGAGGCTGGGCAACTGGTGTTTGCGGAATTACTGGATTTTCAGAAACTGTTTCAACTGGTGCTTGGACTGGTTCAACTTTTTTTGCAGCAGGTTTTTTAGGTTTTGTTTCTTTCGCCGGCATCGCAGCTTTTAGGCGATTTGCGACAGGCAGTTCAATTGTGGAAGAGGCTGAACGAACAAATTCGCCCATTTCTTGCAACTTGGCAAGGACGTCTTTGCTTTCGTAGCCAAGCTCTGAAGCGAGCTCATATACACGAATCTTGGACAACTAATTCTCCTGCCTTGACTAAGGACAGGGTTTAGTCCCGATCCTTAGGACACTAAAAGTAAAGCCTTCATTTCGAAGTGCTCATTTAGTGCTCATTGGGTTTTCTCCGTTGGGGAGTTGAAGTGACATCTCTTAGGGTACTTCACTGCTGAATTCTTTCAAGACTTGAGAGGTATCAAGCGTGCCGCTGAATTTGAGGGCTTTATGAAAAGCCTTTACCTTTATTGCCCAATTCAGACAATCAATCGATTTATGAAGGTTTGCCCCTCTTGAACCTAAAGACTTTTTTTGATCAATTATTAGCAAACCATTTAATTGAATTATGCGGAGCAACCTTGTTTTTTCGTCTTTTTTATTGCACCCAACACAAGTTCTTATTACTATTTTGTCACTCATTCGACAATCGCACTTGAATTAGGTTTTGCATCAGATCGAATATCAATTTTCCAACCGGTTAATCGAGCGGCTAAACGAGCATTTTGTCCTTCTCTTCCAATTGCTAAAGAGAGTTGAAAATCAGGAACAATTACTTGGGCTGATCTTAATTCTTGATCAATAACCGTGACACTTGATACTTTGGCAGGTGATAAAGCATTTGCTATAAATACCACTGGGTCAAGAGAAAAATCAACGATGTCAATTTTTTCTCCACCTAATTCACTCATTACATTTCTCACTCTTTGTCCCATAGGTCCAATGCAAGTTCCTTTTGGACTTATTTGGGAATCATGGCTTAAGACCGCAATTTTTGTTCTATGCCCTGATTCTCTAGCGACTGCCACAATTTCAACAACACCTTGCAAAACCTCAGGAGCTTCTAGTTCAAATAATCCTTTTACTAATCCTGGGTGAGTTCTAGACAAAGTTATTTGTGGACCTTTTTGCCCTTTGCGTACTGAAACGACAAAACATTTAATTCTTGAGCCATGTTCATAAATTTCACCTGGTACTTGCTCTTGCACCGGAATAAAACCTTCTACCCCTTCTGCAATTTTTACATCAATTAAAGATGGATCTTTACCTTGTTGGATCACACCTGAAATAACCGTATTTTCACGTTTTAAAAAATCTTTAAACACCTGATCATCTTTAACATCGCGCATTTTTAAAAATAAAACTTGTTTAGCTGTTGCAGCAGCCACTCGAGCAAAATCGGCGGGAGTGTCATCAAATTCTCGTATAACTTTTCCTTCGGCGTCTAATTCAGTGACTTTTACTTCAATATGACCCGTTACTCGATCCAACTTCACTTTTGCATTAGGACTTGAACCAGGATTTTTGTTATAAGCCGCAAGTAAAGCATCTTCAATGGCGACTGCAACTCTTTCCCATTGCATTTCACGTTCTTTAACTAATTGCTTAAGAGCTTTAATATCAATGTCCATTATTTATTACTTTTCTTAGGATTAAATTCAACCTGAATAAAAGCTTTATCAATTTTATCAAAATTGATTGATCTATTTTTACCTTTGACTTCCAAAGAAACTTTCTCATCATCTGAATCAATAATTCTGCCAATTTCAGAGTTTGATCCAAAATTAATTTTTACTAATCTTCCTTTGTTTCTTCTCCAATGACGAGGATGCGTCAATGCCCTATCTATTCCAGGCGAACCTACTTCAAGTGTGTAAGGTTTTTCGCCTAAGACATCTTGAGAATCTAGTGCCTCTGACATTTGATTTGATATTTGTGCCACTTCGTCTAAGTTAATTCCTCCATCTTTATCTATAGAGACTTGAACAATTGAATGTTTTCCTGCAGATTTAAATTCTACATTTTCTAAATCAAGGCCCATTTTTAATGTAATTGGTTCTAAAATTTCAATAATTTGTTCACGCGTGGACATGGGCAACTCCATTGCGCTCAGGTATAACTGTTCAGTTGGGTCTTGCAGTTGTATAACTAGAGTAGCGCTAAATCATTATTGAATTACTTTTGAGTGCATTGGTCAATAGAATAAAGAAGACAAATTGGAAATGGGGCAACTTGCTTAATCGCAGAACGCTACTGGCCTCATCATCCGTCTTGGCATTAAGTGCTTGTTCGAGCACGTCTTTTTTGGGCTCAAAGCCCACTAAGGATGATTTATTGATCCAAGAATTTATTCAAAGAGAAACTGCGCTAGTTGATATCTATTTTGCGGGGATCAATCAGGAAAGAAGTTTTCGAACTCAACTTGAACAATTACGAGATCATCATTTGGTGCACTTAACACTTTGGTCCAAAGAAGTCTCTGCCACTCCAAATCCTTCCCCGACAGGTTTACAGGTAGCAAGTATCACTCAGCTGTTACTTGCAGAAGAAGAACATTTAAATTTTTGCTTAAAATCGTGTTTAGAAACGAACAATGTAGAAATTTTACAAAACATTGGTCAAATTGCTTCTAGTATTTCCCAACATATTTATTGGTTAAACAAGATGATTACTCCAGCAACTCCAAAACCAAATGCTAGATACGAAGGCTCAGATATAGAAGGTGAACAATGACAACCTCACCAAGTCCAACTTTTTCATCGGTCGAATCAGAGGAAGTAATTAAAAAATTAAATATGGCAGTTGAAGGAGAAAACGCTGCGGTTTGGGCATTTAGTTATCTTCTTTCATTTATTCCAGATGAAAATAAAGAGTATGCATTTTCAATTTTTAACTTACACCGAGACAACAGAGACAAATTAAGACTTAGATTAAGAAATCTAGGACTTACTCCCCCTCGACCAAAGGAAAATTATGAATTACCAATCGTTGTAAAAGATATGGTCACAGCTTATGAATTAGCAAGTTTCATTGAGAATCGGTTAATTGGCATCTATATTCAACTTTATGCAATAGAAAATGAGTCCCAAAGAGTTGAAACCTTGCAGTATGCCTTAGATGGAGCGATCAGAATATTAGATTTTAAACAAACTCCTATTGCCCTTCCAGGAAGTATTGTTTAACCCCAAATTTTTAATGCAAGTCTCAGAGCACTTGCAAAAGCAACTGTTGCGACTATAACTTTTACAAAACTTGAACCTTTACCAATTGCTGTTTTTGCACCAAAAATTCCTCCTGCAAAATTAGCTAGGGCCATCAAAAGAGCTAATGACCAAATGATTGAACCACTAATGGAAAAAATAATCACTGCACCAAAATTAGTGGCAAGATTGACAACTTTGGCCCCAGCGCTTGCGGCTAAATATTGTTTACCAAAAGCACCCACAAAAAGAGCGATCAGGAAAGCTCCGGTACCAGGACCAAAGGCCCCATCATAAAAACCAATCGCAGCTCCACCCAAAACCACAACCAAATTATTCTTCAATTTTGTGGGAATTTTTTCAGTTTGAAAATTGGGTGAAAATAAAATCCACGAACCAACAACAATGAGTACTACAAAAACAATTGGCTCAAAAGAACTTCTAGGTAAATTACTCGAAAATATCGCCCCAATCAATGACCCAAGGAAAGCAATAATTGCCATTGGGATTGTTGCTTTGACCTCATTAGGCATTTTTTTAAAATAAGTAGTTGTGGCACCAGCTGTACCAAAAATACTTGAAGCCTTATTTGTTCCTAATAATTGCGCTGGAGTTGCATTGGGTAATCCAAAAAGCAATGCTGGAAATTGAATTAAGCCCCCTCCACCACCTATAGCATCAACCCAGCCTGCAGTAAATGCTGCCAGCATTAGAAAAAATACAACTATTAAATCAGGCATTTAATTAAATTATGGATTTTAAATGTGAAACAATTTTTGAAACTTCAATGTCTTGTCTTTCGCCAGTTTTACGATTTTTTACTTCAACTAGGCCTTCGCTTAATTTTTTACCAACCACCACAATCCAAGGCATCCCTAATAATTCAGCATCATTAAATTTAACGCCTGGTGACACCGATTTTCGATCGTCGAACATTACTGATATACCTTCTGTATCTAATTTTTGTGCAATATTCTCAGCTTCTTCAAAAATTGAATCCTCTTTACCAGCGGCAACAAGTTGAACATCAATAGGTGCAACGGATTTTGGCCAAACAATTCCTTGCTCATCATGATTTTGCTCAATAATTGCTGCGACAGCCCTTGAAACTCCGATTCCATATGAACCCATTGTCACAACTTGAGATTTTCCATTTTCATCCAAAACTTTTAAATCTAGAGCTTGAGCATATTTTTTACCAAGTTGAAATATGTGACCAATTTCAATTCCTCGAGCAATTATTAATTTACCTTCACAACTTGGACAAATATCTCCTTCTTTAATTTCTGCTGCTTCAATAAATCCATCGGAAGTAAAATCTCTGCCAGCAACCAAATCATAAATATGTTTTCCAGCAATATTTGAACCAGTAATCCATCGTGTTCCAGACACAATTCGAGGATCTACTAAGTATTTGATTTTGCTAGCTGACTTTAAACCTAAAACTTGTGGACCAATATAGCCTCGAACTAATGCAGGATATTGTGGAAAATCCGTTTCTTCAAAAACTCTAACTGTTGCGGGAGATACAACTGCTTCAAGTCTTCGCATATCAACTTCTCGATCCCCAGGTACTCCAACCACAAGAGGTTCATTTTTTCCATCTGGATTGGTTAGCATCACCACAACATTTTTTAAAGTATCTGCTGCAGTCCAATCTCTATCTTCTCTTCTTAAATCTTTTCTTGAATTCGATAATTCGACTAATGATTCAATTGTTGGCGTATTTGGTGTTTCTTCAACGTGAGACTGTGGAACTTGAGAAAAATCTAATTCTTTAGGTACTGGGGTTATAACTGCTTCAACATTTGCAGCGTACTCACATTTTTCACATTTAACATAAGTGTCTTCACCAAATTCACATGGTGCTAAGAATTCTTCGCTCTTTGATCCACCCATTGCTCCAGACATTGCTGAAACAATCACAAAATCTAACCCTAATCTTTTAAAAGTTTTAATATAGGCATCACGATGTTTTTGATAAGAAATTTCTAAACCGTTTTGATCAAGATCAAAAGAATAAGCATCTTTCATAACAAATTCTCGACCTCTAAGAATTCCAGCTCTTGGTCTTGCTTCATCACGGTATTTTGTTTGGATTTGATAAATTACCAAAGGTAAATCCTTATAAGAGCTATATAAATCCTTAACCATTAAAGTAAACATTTCTTCATGTGTTGGTCCAAGTAAATAATCAATACCTCTTCTGTCTTTTAGCCTAAAAAGATTTGGCCCATATTCAGTCCATCTGTTTGTTGCTTCGTATGGTTCTGTTGGCAACAATGCAGGAAAATGAACCTCTTGAAAACCCGCATGATTCATTTCTTCTCTAATTATTTCTTCTACCTTTCGGTAAGTTAAATACCCCAGTGGAAGCCAACTAAATACTCCTGGTGCAACTCTTCGAACATAGCCACCGCGAGTTAATAATTTGTCACTTGGCACAACTGCATCTGCAGGATCATCTCGCAGGGTGCGTAGAAAATAAGTAGACATTCGAAGCAACATGACAACAGCCTACTTCTTATTTAGAAATTAGAAGAGAACCGTTGCAAATGTGGAGTGTTCTTGAAAGCCGACAGATTTATAAACGGCACGAGCCCGTTCGTTGTAATCATTCACATACAAACTAACCATTGGCGCAAAATACTTTCGAGTTAAGTCAACGACTGCAGCCATTCCAGCTTTACCATAATTTCTGCCCCTTAAATGAGGAGGAACCCATACCCCTTGAATTTGGCAAACTTGTTCAGTCGCAACTCCAATTTCAGCTTTGAAAGTAACTTGCGATTTATCTATTCTGGCAAATATTTTTCTTTGCTGGATCAAGTCAGAAATTCTCGCTCTATAAATTTGTTCACTACTACCAACTACTGGAGAAATGCCCACCTCTTCTGTAAACATCGAAACGCAAGCCGGTAACACAACTTCTAAGTCTCTAGCTACAACAGGTTTTACAAGTGGATCGGGTGAAAGAAGCGGAGCATCTTTTATAACCATAACTGGTTGATTGTCTCTAATTTCCCTTGGTTTATTCCAAAAAGGTTTAAGCAAATTCCATAATTCTAATACCTGATCTTTATCACCAACAATTGATGAAGCTCGTCGGGGTGAATCAAGAAGATATTGAGCAAAAGCAACACTTGATTCATTGTTTGTTTCAAGTGGGATTATGTTTGCACCGTTATAAATTACTGACTCTATTCTGTTTTTATTTTCAAAGACACTTATTTCATTTTGAAATGACCAAGAATTATTTATCAAATCGTTTAATCTACTTATTAAAAAACAATTACTAATCGGATCTTTGAGTGCAAGATTTCTTACCTGATCAATATCTGTGCGTAACATTGGACGCACCTGTTTATTATTTGACCAGTACCGTAGGTTCACCGGCCACACTTTCGCCCATGGATTCAGCGATTCGCGTTGCCTCTTCAATTAGTACCTGCACAATTTCAGATTCTGGAACTGTCTTAATTACTTCGCCTTTAACAAAAATTTGACCTTTACCATTTCCTGATGCCACACCTAAATCCGCTTCGCGTGCTTCACCTGGACCATTTACAACACAGCCCATGACTGCAACTCGCATTGGAACTTTAAATCCTTGCAAAGCTGCTGTGACTTGTTCAGCCAATGTGTAAACATCAACTTGGGCTCGACCACAAGATGGGCAAGAAACAATTTCAAAACCTCGTTTTTTCAAATTCAAAGCTTCTAATATTGCGATTCCAACTTTTACTTCTTCAACAGGAGGTGCAGAAAGCGAAACACGAATAGTGTCGCCAATTCCTTTACTTAATAAAGCACCAAACGCAGTCGCAGACTTAATTGTTCCTTGAAACGCAGGTCCTGCTTCTGTTACACCTAGGTGAAGTGGATAGTCACAAGCAGCTGCAAGTTTTGTGTAAGCAGAAACCATCACAACGGGATCATTGTGTTTAACAGAAATTTTTATGTCTCGAAAATCATGTTCTTCAAACAAAGATGCTTCCCAAAGCGCAGATTCGACTAAAGCATCAGGAGTTGCTTTACCGTACTTTTCAAGCAATCTTTTATCTAAAGATCCAGCATTAACCCCAATTCTAATTGGAATACCTGCATCTTTAGCAGCTTTAGCAATTTCTCCAACGCGATCATCAAATTGTTTTATATTTCCTGGATTGACTCGAACCCCTGCACATCCGGCATCAATTGCTGCAAAAACATATTTTGGTTGAAAATGAATATCCGCAATTACCGGAATTGGAGATTTTTTTGCAATGGCAGACAATGCATCGGCATCATCTTGACTTGGAACAGCAACTCGAACTGCTTGACAGCCAGCTGCATTTAATTCTGCGATTTGTTGCAAAGTTGAATTAACATCCGCTGTGAGTGTGGTGCACATAGATTGAACAGAAACTGGCGCATCCCCGCCAATTTCTAATGGATGAGAATGATGCTTCAAAGTAATTTTTCGACTTTTGCGACGTGGAGCTAAAACCGGTGGTGGTCCTTCAGGAATTCCCAGGTTGATCGCGGTCATAAATTAATCCTATCCCCCAAGTCGAACTGGGTTAACAACATCAACGTATAGAAGCAACATTGATAAACCTATTAACAATATTGCTACCGAATACGCAAAAGGCAACATTTTTGAAGTGTCAGCAGGACCTGGATCTGGCAATCTGCGCAGTCTTGCAATTTGTCTTCTCAAACCTTCATAAATTGCGCCTGCAACATGTCCACCATCTAGAGGCAGTAGAGGTAACAAATTAAATAAAAACAAAGCCATATTTAATCCACCAGCAAGATTTAAAAGCGTGGCAACTCTCCAAATAACTGGTATATCTGCAGCAGCAATTTCGCCGCCAACTCTGGTGACTCCAACTATTCCAACTAATCCTTCGGGATCTCTTTGCTCTCCTAAGAAAGCTGCACCAAATAATTGAGCGACTCTATTGGGCAAATTTAATAAAACCTGACCTGTACCAATAGTGATATCACCCAGCGTTTGCACAACACTACTTATTGGCTGTTTTTCCATAATTATTTCAGGAGCAATTCCTAAATAGGGCGTGGCTTTATTTTCAGACTCTTGATTTGCAGATTGTGGTCTAACTGCGTTCACAATCTGTGCACTTAACTCAATTACTTTTCCTTGCCTTAATACAGAAATTTCAACATTTCCTGGATTACTATTTTGAATCGCTAAAGCAAGCTCTTCCCAATTCGTAACTTCTTTGCCTGAAAAATTAACGATTTCATCTCCTGCCTTGATTCCAGCAGCCAATGCTGGAGACGGCGTGGTACCCATTAGACAATCGCCTAATACATCAACTTCACTTGGTAAACATGCAACAACTTGTTTAACTTGATTAGTTGCCGATGGAAAACCTATGGCAGAAAAAGAAATCGCGAAAAAGACAAAAGCCAACACTAAATTCATAAACGGTCCACCAATCATGACCGTGAGTTTTTTAGGAACACTTAATTTATAAAAAACCTTGTTTTCATCACCAATTTCAATTTCTTCCATACTTTGTTGTCTCGCTGAGTTAACTATTTCAGCAAATGGACCCTTTGCGTCTTTCCCATCTTTTGCTGGTGGGACCATTCCAATCATTCGGATATAGCCGCCAAGAGGGATTGCTTTAATGCCGTACTCAGTTTCGCCTTTTTTCTTTGACCAAAGAGTTGGGCCAAAGCCAATCATGTATTGAGTTACTTTTACCCCAAATTTTTTTGCTGGAGCGAGATGGCCAATTTCATGTAACCCAATTGACAACATCACTACAAAAATTAAAAACAATATTCCTAAAATTTCCACTTACTTCAAAACCTCGCTAATAATCTGTTTTGCTTCAATTCTGGCCTGCTTATCTGCATTAAATAATTTCTCAAGATTTAGATCTTTATTTGAAATAAATTCAGGACTAGCAAGATGCTTCTCTAATACTTTATTCACAATTTCAACTATAGACAAGAAATCCAATTTTTGCTCGATGAAAGCTTGAACGCACACTTCATTTGCAGCATTCATTACCGCAGGAGCTGTTCCGCCCGCCTCGCCAGCAATTCTTGCAACTTTTAATGCCAAGAAAACGTTTTCATCAACACTTTCAAAATTCCAACTTGAAGATTTTCTCCAATTTATAGCTGGAGAAATGTTTTCTAAACGTTCTGGCCAACTTAAAGCAAGTGCTATTGGAACCTTCATATTTGGTGGTGAAGCTTGAGCCATCGTAGAACCGTCGACAAATTCCACCATTGAATGAACAATCGATTGCGGGTGAATCACAACTTCAATGTCCTTAAAGCTAATACCAAATAGTAAATGTGCTTCAATAACTTCTAAACCTTTGTTCATTAATGTTGCCGAATTGATTGTTACTACTGGACCCATAGTCCAAGTTGGATGTTTTAACGTCTGCTCAACTGTTACATTTTCTAATTCATTTTTTGATTTACCTCGGAATGGACCACCACTTGCTGTTAAAATTAGTTTCTTAATTTGTGACTTATTCTCTCCTCTCAAGCATTGAGCAAGAGCAGAATGTTCAGAATCAACTGGGATTATTTGATCTGTGCCAGCAATATCTAAGACAAGTTTTCCGCCAATTACCAACGATTCTTTATTCGCTAAAGCTAGTTTTGCACCTGACTTAAGTGCAGAAATTGTGGCAGGAAGTCCAGCTGCTCCTGTAATTCCATTTAGAACAACGTCGCTTCCTAATTCTGCAATTTCAGCACTAGCATTTTCTCCCACTATTATTTTTGTGCTGACATTGTCTAATTTTTGTTTTAATAATTCTGCAGTTTTATCATCTAAGACCGAAACCTTTTGAGGGCTGAACCTTTTAATTTGCTCAGCTAATAATTCAACATTTTTACCAGCTGATAGTCCAACTATTTCGAATTTGTCATTGTGTTTTTCGATTACTTCAAGTCCTTGAGTTCCTATTGATCCGGTGGAACCCAGCACAGAAATTCGGCGTTTTGGCACTCTCCAATTGTGCGATATTGCTCATTACGCGTAATCTTGCGGTAGGAAATTAAGCACAGGAGCAACATGTCAAGCAAAGTAGTCGGTGGACCAAGTCTGGAACAAAAACGTCGCATAGTTACTGCTATCCCCGGTCCTAAGTCTGTTGAGATGCAAAAGCGTCGAGTTGAAGTTGTTAGTGCTGGAGTAAGTAGCACTTTGCCAGTTTATGTAAAAAGAGCTGGTGGCGGAATCATTGAAGATATCGATGGAAACTCATTTATTGATTTAGCTTCTGGAATTGCTGTAACGACTGTTGGTAATTCAAATCCTCGCGTTGTTGCCAATGTACAAGAAGCGGTCGAACAATTCACTCACACTTGTTTCATGATTGCTCCATATGAATCATATGTTCAAGTATGCGAAGCCCTTGCTCGTTTAACACCTGGAAACCATCCAAAAAGATCAGCACTTTTTAATTCAGGTGCAGAAGCTTTAGAAAATGCCGTCAAAATAGCAAGGTATTTCACTAAACGCGATGCAGTTGTTGTTGTTGAACATGGATACCACGGCAGAACTAATTTAACTATGGCAATGACTGCAAAAAATATGCCATACAAAAAAGGTTTTGGACCTTTTGCTCCGGAAATTTATCGTGTTCCTACGTCTTATCCATTTCATGACGGTTTAACAGGAGATGAAGCTGGTGCGCATGCAATTTCAAGAATTGAAAAAGAAGTTGGGCCAGATCAAGTTGCCGCAATTGTTATTGAACCAATTCAAGGTGAAGGTGGATTTATAGTTCCGGCACCTGGTTTCTTGAGTGCCTTAGCTAATTGGGCAAAAAGTAACGGAGCTTTATTTATTGCTGATGAAGTTCAAACTGGATTTGCCAGAACTGGTTCCATGTTTGCATCTGATCATGAACAGATAGTTCCTGATTTAATTACCATGGCAAAAGGTATGGGTGGTGGACTTCCAGTTGCTGCGGTGACAGGACGAGCAGATGTCATGGATTCAATTCATGGTGGTGGATTAGGTGGAACTTATGGCGGAAATCCAATTGCATTAGCTGGAGCTTTAGGTGCAATTGAGACCATAGAAAAAGACAATTTAGTTGAGTCAGCCAAACATATTGAATCAATAATGATTCCAAGATTACAAAATATGGCAAAGCAGCATCAATTAATTGGTGATGTGCGAGGCCGAGGTGCAATGGTTGCAATTGAAATAGTTAAACCAGGGACAAATACACCAGATCCTGAAACAACAACAAAAATTGTTAAATCATGTCACTCAGAAGGTGTGTTAGTTTTAACAGCTGGAACATATGGAAATGTTCTCAGATTTTTGCCACCGCTTGTCATTAGCGATGATTTGCTGAACGAAGGACTTGATGTCCTTGAAAAAGCAATAGCTGCAGCTAGTTAATTCTTTTTATAAACTGCTAAATAAGCAGGATGAATTGGAATTAATCTGGTAATCCAAGCAGGAAAATGTGGCAAGAAAGAATCTCTCAGTGTAGTTAAACCATTTTCTTCAAACATTTTTCTAATCTCAGAACCTTTTGGTCTGTAAATGTGAGTTGGATCGGAATCATAAAGATATTTATATTCCCACTTATTGAAAGCATTGTTAATGGTTGGTAAATGCACCAGCGCAATTCCTCCAGGTTTTAAAGCATCACAAATTGCTTTTATTCCTGCAGCTGGATTTGGCAGGTGCTCAATGACGTTTATTGCCAAAACTAAGTCAAATTTATAATCAAACGCAACTCCATTTTGGATGTCTGCGACTTTAAATTCTCGTTTAGGAGAACGCTTTTTTGCTACTTCGATGGCGTGATCTGAAATATCTGATCCACACACAATTTTTGCTGAATCAAAATAGTCCAGTAACCAACCGTATCCACAACCAATATCTATAACACTTGCATTCCCTAATTCAGTCGAGCCATATTTGGCAAACATTTTTACTAATAAGTTGTCCCGTAATTTATCAATTTTGGTTTGACTTGGATTTCCTAATTCATCCGTTGCTCCATACAAATTTACAAAATAGTCCTTGGAATCAAATGTTTCATTAAAACTTTGATGATTTTTTTTACTTTGACTCATAATTCCCTTTTCCTAAATAGCACTCGCTGCTAACTGACCGCAAGCACCATCAATTTCTCTTCCCCTGGTGTCTCTTACCGTTACTGCAATTCCTGATTGTTCCAATATTTCAACAAATGTTTTTTCATCTTGCGGATCTGAAGCTGTCCATTTGGAACCTGGTGTTGGATTAAGTGGAATTAAATTAACGTGAACATCTTTGCCTCTTAATAAATTTGCTAATTGCTTGGCGTGAATTTCTTGATCATTTATTGATTTGATCATGGCGTATTCGATTGAGACTCTTCGACCACTTGTTTCTGCATATTTCCAAGATGCGTCCAAAACCTGTTTAATCGGATATCTTTCATTTATTGGCACAAGTGTGTCTCTTAATTCGTCAGTTGGTGCATGCAAACTTACAGCTAGTCGCACCGGTAATCCAAGTGCTGCTAAATCATTAATTCGAGGCACAATTCCAACCGTGCTCACAGTTATATTTCTTGCACTTATTCCTAATCCTTCAGGAGAGTCATCATGTATGCGATGAATTGTTCCAACCACAGCATTAAAATTTGCCATTGGTTCTCCCATTCCCATAAAAACAATGTTCGATAGTCGAGAAGGGCCTTCAGGAAGTAAACCTTGCGCAGCATATCGAGCACCAGCTTGTACTTGTGAAACTATTTCTGCTGTAGAAAGATTTCTTTTTAAACCACCTTGACCGGTAGCGCAAAAAGGACAAGCCATTCCGCAACCAGCTTGAGATGAAATACAAATTGTTGTTCTATTCGGGTAATGCATCAAAACACTTTCAATTAACAATCCATCATGTAATTTCCATAATGTTTTAACTGTATTTCCGCCATCTGCTTTTTGAACTTTCAATTCACTAATTAATTTAGGAGTTAATAATTCAGCTATTTTTTGCCTATCCCCTGCAGGAAGATCGGTCCACTCGTCATAATTATCAGAAAGTTGACCAAACCAATGTCTACTTACTTGATCCGCTCTAAAACCAGGCAAACCTAATTCTTCAGCAAATTTCTTTCTATCTTTTAGATTGAAATCAGCAATGTGTCTCGGCGGTTTTTTTCTATTTGTTTCTTTGTTGTTTTCTATTATTTCTAACATTTAGTTAAATCCCAAGAAAAGTCCAAATAACAGAAATGACACAAGTGCATTTGGAGCTAATGAATCAAGGCGATCAAACATTCCTCCATGGCCTGGAATCAGAGTAGAAAAATCTTTAATATCAAGTTTTCTCTTTAGTGAACTTTCAAATAAATCTCCTAAAGTTCCAGAGATCGCTAAAACAACTCCAAGAATTAATCCCTCAATAATTTGAATATCAACGAGTTTTGGGCCAACTAGACTTGCAAAAACTGAAGCAAAAACTATTGAACCTAATAGACCCTCATAAGACTTCTTCGGTGAAATTTTAGGTGCGATTCGATGTTTACCGATTAAAATTCCAATTAAATATCCACCTGTGTCACTTAAAGCTGTTATAGCAATGAATAAGAAGACTCGACCTGCGCCCTCTTCAGTTCTTAGCATCAACATAGCTAAAGAACCAAATATTCCCAGATAACTAAAAGAAAATAAAGAAATTGCAAATATATTTCTAAAATTTGATTTGTGTCTTGTTAATAATGAGTAAATAAGATTTAAGATAGTTGAAATAGTGAATGATATTAATAAACCAGAGAATCCGAATATGACAGAAGATAAAGTCATAATTAAAATAGAAAAAGCAATTAATGGATATGATGCAACAATCTTCTTGGATTTTGCCCATTGATTTGTTATTTCATGTGCAGCTAATAATAAAGCAGATAAAGCAAGTGCAACAAAAACATATTTATTTATAAAAAGTGATGCAATCACCAAAGCAATAAGGAAAATGCCAATTGCTGTTGCAACAGGTAGATTTCTTCCGGTTTGAATTTTGCTCACAATTGGACTTTAGCCCAGACTTAATTGAAAAGAGGTTTAAGTTAAACCTCTAGGAGTTCAGATTCTTTGTGCTTGAGGACTTCGTCAATGGCGTGTACGCCTTTATTGGTTATTTCATCAAGCGCCTTCTCGGCTCGCTTAACATCATCTTCACTTACATCGCCATCTTTTTTTGATTTGTCGAGTGCATCTTTTGCATTTCTTCGGATATTTCTTATTGAAATACGCGCATCTTCTGCTTTATTTTTTGCAACTTTAATGAATTCTTTTCGTCGTTCTTCAGTTAATTGTGGGATTGCAACTCTAATAATTCCTCCATCATTTGATGGATTGACTCCCAAATCACTTTCGCGAATAGCTTTTTCTATTGCTTGGATCGCACTCTTATCAAACGGGGTAATTATGATCATCCTTGCTTCTGGAGTTTGAAAAGTTGCCATTTGATTTAGAGGAGTTTGAGTTCCATAGTAGTCAGCAGAAATTTTGTTGAACATTGAAGCATTTGCTCTTCCGGTTCTAATTGTTGCAAAATCTTCTTTCGCTACCTCAATGGCTTTATCTATTTTTGCTTGTGCTTCCTTAAGAATCGAGTCGGTCATTTCTAGGCTCCCTGAATTATGGTGCCAATAGTTTTACCGGCAACAGCTTTAGCAATATTTCCATCTTCCAATAAATTGAACACTACAATTGGCAAATCATTGTCTCGGCATAAACTAATTGCGGTTGCATCCGCTACTTTTAAGCCTTTTTGCAAAACTTCATCATAAGTTAATTTGTCATATTTCTTTGCATCAGGATTTTTTCTTGGATCTGAGTCATAAACTCCATCAACTCCTTTTGCCATTAATACAACTTCTGCACCAATTTCTAATGCTCTTTGTGCCGCGGTCGTATCTGTGGAGAAGAACGGTGCACCCAAACCTGCACCAAATATGACGACTCGTCCTTTTTCTAAATGTCTAATGGCTCTTCTTGGAACATATGATTCTGCAACTTGACCCATAGTTATTGCTGTTTGCACTCTGGTTTCAACTTTTTGTTTTTCAAGAAAATCTTGCAATGCTAAACAGTTCATTACTGTGCCAAGCATTCCCATGTAGTCTGCACGAGCTCTATCCATGCCACGTTCAGATAGTTGTGCACCACGGAAATAATTTCCGCCACCAATTACTACAGCTACTTGTGCACCATCTTGAACAACATCAGCAATCTGGGCCGCAATACTAGAAACAACGTCAGGATCAACGCCTAATGCTCCACTTCCGGCAAATGCTTCTCCGGATAGTTTGAGTAAAACGCGTCCGTAACGTTTAGACATTTAGCTTTGGCCAACCTTGAATCTGGCAAATTGTTGAACATTTACGCCATTCTCTTTCAAATGATCTGCGATAGTTTTCTTGTTATCTCTAACCCATGCTTGCTCAAGCAAGCAAAAGTCTTTGTAATAGGAACCAACGCGTCCTTCAACAATTTTTGTAATTGCTGCCTCTGGTTTTCCTTCTTCTCTAGCAGTCTGCTCAGCTACACGTTTTTCAGATTCAATAACTTCAGCTGGAACGCTTTCACGTGACAAATAAATTGGAGCCATCGCCGCAATTTGTTGCGCAACATCTTTTGCAACTTGTTCATTTTCTTTATCAAGTTGAACCATCGCACCAACGCCTGCTGGAAGTGATGGATCAGGTTTGTGTAAATAAACGGAAACATATCCGCCAGAAAATTGGGCAAATCTTCTGATTTCAACTTTCTCTCCCATAAATGCATTTGCTTCATCAAGAAGTTGCTTAACAGATTTACCATCTGATTGAACATTCATAAGAGCATCAACATCTTTTGGTTTTTCACTCAAAATCAAACTTGCTACCTTGTCACCAAGCTTGATGAAATCATCAGTTTTTGCAACAAAGTCTGTTTCGCAATTTACTTCCACAAACGCGCCATCTGTCTTGTTGCTAACTACTCCAGCAACAATTCCTGCAGAAGCATTTCGACCTTCACGCTTACCTACGTCTTTGGCTCCTTTAACTCTTAAGAGTTCGACTGCAGCATTGAAAT
>JBJOKB010000110.1:0-4401 GCA_046046315.1 Actinomycetota bacterium
AAAAAATTGCCTCAAGTCCTATTAAAGGAACTGGTAGAACCAAAGAAGACTTAGAGGAAAAAGACAAAGCAGAAAATGTCATGATTGTCGATCTTGTTCGAAACGATTTATCCCAAGTTTGCCAAACAGGTTCGGTGCACGTTCCAAGTCTGTTAGAAGTTCAAACACATCCAGGATTAGTACACTTGGTTTCCACAGTTGAGGGAATACTCAAAGAAAATATAAAATGGTCTGAGATTTTTGATTCAACATTTCCGCCCGGTTCGGTGAGTGGCGCACCCAAAATTAGTGCTCTGAATTTGATAAAAAAATTTGAAAAAAGCGCTCGAGGACCTTATTGTGGAGCAATAGGTTGGATAAACACAATTAATAACACAGCCAAAGTTGCAGTTGGAATCAGAACTTTTTGGAAAGACAAAAATATGTTGCTTTTTGGCACTGGTGCAGGGATTACCTGGGGGTCAGATCCTTTAAAAGAATGGCAGGAGACGGAATTGAAATGTGCCAAATTGTTTGATGTTGCAAGTAAAAAACAGAGCAAATCCTAACCCGAATTTGAACAACCGAATTACTACACCTAATCTGTAAATATGAATGAACGTCCAACTAGTCCCATAAAAATTATCAGGGCAAGAATTCGTGCTAATCGAATTGCTGACGCTGCTTGGCGAACCGCGGTTTTCTTTGCTGGATTTTTTCTTATTGGTGTGGGTTTAGTTTTGCTGGTATTACCCGGACCTGGTTGGGTAATTATTTTTATTGGTTTGTTTACTTTGGCAACGGAATTTACTTGGGCAAGTAGATTTCTAGCCCCTCTAAGACTTAAATTAGAGAAAGCAAAACTCACAGGAAAAAAGCCAGTCTGGATTTATGTATTGTTTACCGCCATAACAATTGTTGGGGTTTTATCCAGCTGGTGGGTTTGGGTCAAGTTTGAGCGCTAAAGGATTCATCACAAACCAATGATTAATACACCCGTCAGGGTAGTATTGAAAATGTGAAGAATTCAAAAGTTGACATCTATTTATGTGGCGTAAAAGGTTACGCCTCTGCACAAGAAATAGTTAAGTCCTACTTAAAACATGTTGGATCAGTCGTCGTAGCTCCTGACACTGGAACAGTCGATGATCCTTTTGAAAAAATCATACAAATTTTTGAAAATGCCGGAATAAAAGTCTCTACTAAAGATCCTGCCAAAATCTCAGAATTAGCCTTAGCAATTGGGTGGAAAAAATTAATTGACGCAAATTATCAACAAGTAATTGTGATTCATGATTCGCTGTTGCCTAAATATAGAGGTTGGAATCCATTATTAACCGCTTTAATTAACGGAGACTCGAAAATTGGTGCTACCGCTTTGATTGCGACGAGCGAAGTTGATGCAGGTCCGATTATTGCGCAAGAATCTAAGTCAATAAAGTACCCAATAAATTTAGAAGAAGCATTGAATGTAATCAACGGATTAATAATTAAATTACTAAAGAAAATTTTTTCTCAAGTGTCTTCTAAAGGAAAAGTTACTGGTAAATCTCAAAATCATAAACTTGCAACTTACAGTTTGTGGAGAGATGAAAAAGATTTCGATATTGATTGGTCACTTCCTGCCGAGATCGTTTTAAGACACATTCACGCCTCCAGTTATCCGTATGTTGGTGCACGAAGTGTCCTAGCAGGTGAAGAAGTACGCATTTTTGACGGCAAAGTAAGCAAGGAAAACCCTAGAATAATAAACAGAACACCAGGAAAAATCTGGAAAATCAACAATGGAATTCCTGTGGTGGTTTGTGGTAAAGGATTAATTGAATTAACAAAAGTCAGTGGCAATAATGGCAGGTCTGTTTTACCCGTTTCTAAATTACGACAAAGATTTGAATAGGAATTTTGTGGCCGAGTTTAAAGTTAAAGTAGACGGCAAAGAAGAACTTGCCTCAGATGGTGTTAACGCCATTGATTTTTATAAAGACAATAAAGACATTGTCGTAGTTCGCATTAATGGGGTTCTTAAGGATTTAGCAACAGGATTAAAAGCTGGTGATGAAATTGTCGGTATATCTGCAACTTCTGAGGAAGGTTTGTCAGTTATTAGACACAGCACCGCGCATATTTTGGCACAAGCGGTTCAAAAAATTAAACCACAAACAAAATTAGGAATTGGTCCACCTATAAAAGATGGTTTCTACTATGACTTCAAGGTTGAAGAAAATTTTACGCCAGAAGATTTAATAAAAATTGAATCTGTGATGAAAGACATAATTAAAAGTGGTCAAAGATTCTCTAGACGAGTAAGTGATGAAAAATCCTTACTTTCGGAGCTTGCAAATGAACCATTTAAAATTGAATTGATTGGAATTAAAGGCAATCCCACAGATGATGTGATGGAAGTCGGGGGAGCCGAATTAACAATTTATGACAATATTGATTTTAGAAGTGGCGAAGTTGTTTGGTCTGACTTATGCCGCGGACCTCATGTGCCTTCAACAAAATATTTAGGTGCTCATAAATTGATGAGAACCGCAGGAGTTTATTGGCGTAGTAACGAGAAAAATCCTCAACTGCAAAGAATTTATGGCACAGCTTGGGCTACAAAAGAAGATTTAGCCAATTACTTAGTGTTGTTAGAAGAAGCTGAGAAAAGAGATCACAGAAAACTTGGAGTCGAGTTAGATTTATTTTCTTTTCCAGATGAAATCGGTTCAGGTTTAGCTGTTTTCCACCCGAAAGGTGGAGTAATTAGAAAAGTAATGGAAGATTATTCTCGTAAACGACATGAAGAATCTGGTTATGAATTTGTTTACACTCCGCACATAACAAAATCAGTTCTTTTCGAAACTTCAGGTCATCTTGAGTGGTATGCCGATGGCATGTTTCCACCAATGCAACTTGATGCCGAATTTAATGCAGATGGCAGTGTGCGCAAACCAGCTCAAAATTATTACTTAAAACCAATGAATTGCCCGTTTCACAATTTAATTTATAAATCAACTTCAAAATCTTACCGCGATTTACCTTTGAGATTTTTTGAATTTGGCAGTGTTTATAGATATGAAAAATCTGGAGTAGTTCACGGTTTAACCCGTGTTCGGGGAATGACTCAAGATGATGCTCACATATATACAACTCTTGAAAATATGCCTCAGGAATTAGATGCTTTACTTAAATTTGTTCTAAACCTTTTAAAAGACTATGGGTTAGATGATTTTTATCTTGAGTTATCAACTAAGAATGCTGAAAAATTTGTTGGCACAGATGCTGAATGGGACCAAGCAACAGAAACCTTAAGAAAGGCAGCTGAAGCTCAAAACATTCCATTAGTTATGGATGATGGGGGAGCTGCTTTTTATGGACCAAAGATTTCTGTTCAAGCAAAAGATGCTTTAGGTAGAACTTGGCAGATGAGCACAATTCAGCTTGATTTTCAGTTGCCGCAAAAATTTGAACTCGAATACAAAGATAAAGACGGATCCATTAAAAGACCAGTAATGATTCATAGAGCTTTATTTGGTTCCATTGAAAGATTTTTTGGAGTTTTACTTGAGCACTATGCAGGTGCGTTTCCTCCTTGGCTAGCACCAGTTCAGGTGGTTTGTATTCCAATTGCTGATTCTCATGTGTCATATCTCGAAGACATTGAAAATAAACTTAAAGCTAAAGGTGTGCGTGTAGAAATTGATTCAAGTGATGATCGAATGCAAAAAAAGATTCGAAATGCACAGACTCAAAAAGTACCGTTCATGTTAATTGCAGGGGATCAAGATGTTTCAACAAATGCGGTCTCATTCAGATTTAGAGACGGATCTCAAGAAAATAACATTTCTGTTGAAAAAGCCATTGAGCGCATAATTGAAGCAATTGATAAAAGAATTCAGGTTTAAATGACTTTTCCTGAAACTGGATTACCAGACGCCTGGATTCGTTTATGGACTCCTCATCGAGGTCAATATTTACACGATGTGAGAAGTGATGGAACTGTTGATCAAAGTTGCCCATTTTGTTCTGCACCGAATGCAAGTGATGAAGATTCTTTAGTTGTTTTTAAAGGTAAATACAATTTCGTAGTGTTAAATCTTTATCCATATAACGCAGGCCATTTACTGGTAGCACCCTTCAGACATTTTGCAGATTTTACAGTTATTACTAAAGAAGAATCTGATGAAATGAGTGAATTAACAAGAAAAGCAATGTCAGTTCTTAGAAAAGCAAGTGGTGCACAAGGATTCAATATCGGAATGAATCAAGGTCCGGTGGCAGGTACAAGTGTTGCTGATCATCTTCACCAACATATTGTTCCTCGTTGGGGCGGAGACACTAATTTCATGCCAATTATCGGCAGAGCTAAATCTATTCCTCAGTTATTGAAAGACACTCAAATACTTTTGGCAAAAGCTTGGAATGATTAATGTT
>JBJOKB010000023.1:0-10714 GCA_046046315.1 Actinomycetota bacterium
TTGATTTTTCGGATTTTAATTTATCTTTGGAATTATTTATTTTTGAATTTTTGCTGAAATCTATTTGCTCTCCATCGCTTAAGATTCGGGCAAGATTGTTTTCCCCGATTTCACCTTTGTCTGCTAATCCTCCTGCCCTGTCGAGAGCATCGATAACTCTTGAATCATGTTTTAATTTATAGACACCTGGATTTATTACACCGCCTGAAACATATACGAATATTTCTGAAATAGCTTGGTTTGTTGATTCAATTGGTTCAACATTTCCTTGAGCAGGGATAATCAAATCGGATTTGTGGCTGAAAATATTTCTAGAGCTCCACCAATAAAAACTCGAAAAGGTCATTGATAACAGAAGGATTATTGCAATATATCTGAGATTTTTGGATGTTAATTCGAACCTCCATTCACTAATTTCTTGTTTTTCTTGTGATATTTTTGCAGGCTTTAAACTCTTTTTTGCAATTCGGATTAATTTTTCTACTATCTGTGTATTTTCATCAGAGTGCATTAAATCATTATTTAATTAATTTCTTTTTGTTTCTTAATTTCGTTTTATTTTGTGGAAAACCTTTGGTTGTGGATTATTCAGGAACAATATTGACTAATTTTGGAGCACGAACAATTACGGTACGTATCGCTTTGCCGTCCAAAGTTTTAATGACATTTGGTGATTCAAGAGCTAATTTCTCTAGATCTTCGGCTGAAATATCAGGTGAAACGTCTAGTCTGGCCCTTAATTTGCCGGATACTTGGACAACACAAACAACTGAATCCAGTACTAATAATTTAGGGTCAACTTGTGGCCAACCAGCTTTTGCTACTAATTCTTTATGTCCAAGTAACTCCCACATCTCTTCTGATGTGTAGGGGGCAAATAAGGACAAAATAATTGTGATAGCTTCCACAGCTTCTCTCACTGCAGGATTTTTTGGCCCACAACCTGTGTCAATCGCTTTTCTAGTGATATTTACTAATTCCATTGTTCTTGCAATCACCACATTAAATCTGAATGATTCAATCAATGTTGTTACTTCAGAAACGGTGCGATGTGTTGCTTGTCGAAGGGTTAATTCACCTTTTTCAAAATCCACATCGGTGTCTGATGCAACGTCTTTAGCTAAACGCCATGCTCTTGCTAAAAATTTCTTTGATCCCCCAGGGGAAACTTCAGCCCAGTCAATTTCATCTTCTGGCGGTCCAGCAAAAACCATTGTCAATCTGACTGCGTCTACTCCATATTCAGCAATTTGTTCCCCTAAATCAACCATGTTTCCTTTTGATTTACTCATTGCTGCACCATCAAGAATTACTTGACCCTGATTTAAAAGTGCCTTAAATGGCTCATTAAAGTCGACTAAACCTAAATCATTTAAAACTTTCGTGAAAAATCTTGAATAAAGTAAATGTAAAATTGCATGTTCTACTCCTCCGACATATTGCTCCACAGGTAACCATCGCTTTAATTGAATCGGATCAAAAGCTTTTGAATCATCGTTTGCTGATGGATAACGTAAGTAATACCAGGAGGAATCTACAAATGTATCCATTGTGTCACTGTCTCTTTGTGCATCAGATCCACATTTTGGACATTTAATATTTACCCAACTTGTTGCAGCAGCCAATGGAGAAGTTCCTTTTGGTGCTAGTTGATCACCAGATAAATCTGGGAGGCGAACAGGTAATTCTGATTCCTCAACTGCAACTTCTCCACACTTTGGACAATGAATAATTGGAATTGGAGCACCCCAATAACGCTGTCGAGAAATTAGCCAATCGCGTAACCGGAAATTAACTGCACCTTTTCCCTGTTTATTTTTTTCAAGAATTTCATTAATTTTCTTGATTGCAGAAACTTTATCCAATCCATCTAATGGACCAGAATTAATAAGTTTGCCATCGCCAGGTGTTGCGATACCAGTTGTTGCTGGATCTTCTTCACCGGTTTCGACAACTTTTTGAATAGGTAAGTTGAATGCTTTAGCAAAATCTAAATCTCTTTGATCATGTGCAGGAACTGCCATGATTGCTCCAGTTCCATAATCTGCCAACACATAATCAGATGCCCAAATTGGAATTTTTTGTTGCGAAACCGGATTAATTGCATATCGGCCTAGAAAAACTCCTGATTTTGGTCTATCGGTGGCAAGTCTTTCGATATCCGTTGCTTTTCTAACTTCTTCAACATATTTATTTAATTCAGACTTCTTTTCATCTAGCACTAAATCCTGAGCAAGTTTTGAATCTGCTGCGACAACAAAGAATGTAGCCCCATATAAAGTATCTGGTCTCGTAGTAAAAACTGTGACGGATTTTTCAATTCCTTCAACTTTAAAATCTACATATGCACCTTCAGATTTTCCAATCCAATTCTTTTGCATGGTTAGAACTCGTTCAGGCCATTTACCTTCAAGTTGTTGCATATCATCCAGAAGTCTTTGAGAGTAATCGGTTATTTTGAAATACCATTGGGTTAATTCTCTTTTTGTAACTACAGCGCTACATCTTTCACATGCACCAGCTACTACTTGCTCGTTAGCTAAAACTGTTTGACATGAGGGGCACCAATTAACATTGCTGGCTTTTCGATAAGCCAAGCCTTTCTTATATAACTGTAAGAAAAGCCATTGAGTCCATTTGTAATATTCTGGATCGGAAGTGTGAAGTCTGTGCGACCAATCAAAAGATATTGCATAACGTTTAAAAGATTCAGCTTGAGTTTCAATATTTGCATAAGTCCATCTAGCAGGATTTTCCCCACGTTTGATCGCTGCATTTTCAGCAGGCAAACCAAAAGAATCCCAACCTACTGGATGAAAAACGTTATAGCCTTTTTGAAAGTAGTACCTAGCAACAACATCACCAATAGCAAAAGCTTCTGCATGACCCATATGCAAATCACCTGAAGGGTAAGAAAACATATCAAGAACATAAATTCTTGGACGATCGTCATCAGGATCGTTTGACGAATTAAATTGTTGCTTCTTCTCCCAAATTGGTAGCCACTTTGCTTGCACCGCCTCAATGTCTAAGGTTGAGTTTTGCTCTTGGCTATCTTTTGGGTTGTTCACGAAGTAAAACTTACCGATTAGTCCTCACGAATTGAGAACTGGTGTCAATTTTCACCACAGGATCCCCATCAATCCAAATATCTGAATTTTCTTTTGACTTATTTTGTTTAAAAAATTTGGTCTCTTGGTTTTGCCAATTTTTCATTTGCTCTTGGATCTGACTACCGTCGCGATGCAAAACACGACTCATGCCTATTTCGGGGGATACTTCAATCCAAATTCGTAAACAAGCGTGCTTGGCTACTTCTAAAACCGAAGACCCCACGCCTTCAATGATTAAAAATTGTGGAGGATTTATCTCTAGCTCTTCTTCTCTTTTTTCTTTTATCCAATTATATTTTTGAAATTTAATTGGATTTTCCTGCAAAAGTGGATTGATAATCCAATTAACTAAATTATTAGTTGTCAATGGGCTAAGCGCACTCGACCAACCTTCATAAATATCATCCATGTGTACAACAAAACATTTTTCTAACAAAATTGAAATAGAACTTGCCAAAGTAGTTTTTCCTGAGCCAGCTGGACCATCTATAACAATTAATTTTGTTTGCCCACATTTAATTGCAGAGTCTTTCACATATTGAGATATTTCAGATAGGTTCAATATTTCTGGCATTAATTAACTGCCTGACGTTGCCATTTTCTCCATCCGACAATCGCAATGATGGTAAATACAACATAAAGAATTGACGTGAACCACAGATCTTGCCTTGCATAGTGAATTGTGGCCACAAAATCGACAATAAACCAAATTGGCCATGCTTCAAATTTTTCTCGTACCATCAAAATTTGAGCAATTAAACTTCCAAGCAAAATGAATGAATCTAACCAAGTTGCTGCAGCTCCAATTGAAGCAAGTGCCGGTGCAAGTAAAATCCAAGAACTAATCAAGGCTATAAGCCAAATAATTCTTTCTTTAAAGCTCAAACTTCCTGGATTGGCACCACTTTTTCCCCAACCAAACCAACCCCAAATCCCACCTGCAACAAAAACTAATTGCAAAGCAGCACTAGCAATTAAATCGAATTCGATGAACAACCAACCGTAAAGTAGGGAACTAATTACCCACCAAGGCCAAGTAAATCTTGCACCAGTAGTTCCTAGCCAAACACCAATTAATGAAGTTAAAACAGCTAATAGTTCAATTAGTGTTACTTGATAATTCCATGCTGTGAAAACAATAAACATATTTTCTTCTCCCTGTCTGGCATTACCCAAACGGTTAAACGGTCAGCGACAACAAATTGTCACTTTCTCAGTCCAGATATTGCCTGAACTCCCGTGGCTCATTTAATTTCTAACTTAACACAAAAATTCAATTAAGTGGAGCTAAGGGGATTTGAACCCCTGACCCCTTGCATGCCATGCAAGTGCGCTACCAGCTGCGCCATAGCCCCTAGTTTTTATTTCAGAAATAGAACTCTACCTATCGATATTAAATAACTTTGTCTTGAGTCCTATCTGTCATCACTTAATGCAGGAGTAGGAAGTGATCCAGCGTTGTATTCAACTAATCGCCAAGGCAAACTTGGTTTTGCTGGTTCATTTAAAACAATCCAGGAACAATTACTAATAATTCCTAATGAAACCCATGTATGCGGTGGAAGTCCCATTAATTTTCCAGCTGCAACTCTTGCCGCTCCTCCATGAGTAGCAATGACAAAAACTGAATTATCTGAAACGTTTTGAATGTGTTTATTTATTCCCTGCACCATTCGCTCTGCCACTTCGGATCTAGTCTCGCCAGTAGTTCCAGGGCGAATTTCTTTTCCCGCAGACCAATTCAAATATTCCTCTTCATATTTTGATTTCAGTTCGGAGTAGGTTAAGCCTTCCCAAAGTCCATGAGCTGTTTCTCTAAACAATTCATCTTTCGTAACTTCTAGATTTGTCAATTTTGCAAGTTCCAAGCCAGTTTTATTTGCGCGCTTTAAATCAGATGAAGCTATGTAGACAGGTTTTAAATGTTGCAGCAGTTGTGCTGCATTTTTTGCTTGCTGCTCACCAACCTCATCAAGTGGAATATCTGTTTGCCCTTGAAATCTTTGTTCTAAATTCCAACTGGTACGACCGTGTCTCCATAAAACTAGTTGCCTATTAGCCATTTATTACCTCAATTGGACAATCTTTCCAAAGTCTTTCAATTCCGTAATAATCTCTATCTTCGGCTAATTGAACATGAACCACTATTTCTTCAAAATCTAATAAAATCCAGTGACTGTCTGATTGACCTTCTCTATTCAAAGGTTTAACTCCCTCTTCAGAGAGTGCTTTTTCTATACCTTCACAAACAGCTTTAACTTGACGATGATTTGACGCAGAGGCAATGACGAACATGTCGGAAAGAGGAAACCTAGAACTAACATCGATGAGTGTTACATCTGTCGCTAATTTATCAATAGCAGCTTCAGCAGCTAGTTTTGCAAGATGGCGTGATTTAGTTGAAGCCGGCACTAAATATGTTTACTTTCAATCATTAACTCTATTATTGCACACTCACTATTTATATAAATCATTGGATAAAATGTAATCATTCACAGCTTTTGGAACAAATTCTTTGATTGACTGGTTTTCTTTCACTCTTTCTCGTATTGCAGTAGAAGAAATATTTATCGGATCCATATGAATTCGATCAAAATGCCAATCCTGCGTAAAATCTCCTGCTCTTTGTACTACATAAATTCTTGCAAGAGTCTTAACTAAATTTGGTTCCTTCCAGGTATTCAGCCCTGCAACGGCATCGCTTCCTAAAATAAGTATAAATTCAGAGTTTGGATATTTTGAATGCAATTCTTGAAGGGTCTCAAATGTGTAAGTTGGACCATTTCTATTAATTTCTAGGTCTGAAACTTCAACTTTATCTAAGTTTTTTTCTACCAATTTAGCCATTTCAAATCGATGATAAGCGTTAGTTTTTTCTGACTTTTGCCAAGGATTTCCTGCTGGAATAATTAGTAATTTATCTAGTTTAAGTTGCTGTATTGCTGTTTTTGCAATTGCAATATGCCCATTATGTATGGGGTCAAAAGTGCCACCCAACAGCCCAATTCGGCTGGTCATAATTTATCTATCAGAATCAAGACGAGTAACTATAAAAAGAGCAAGTGCCAGCAAAGCAAAAGTTCCAATACCAAAAACTACTGGGTGAAAAGGAAGTTTTGCGCCTTCTTCTGCAACTTCACTCAATCTGATCATTTTGCAATTTCTCCAATTTTTCCTCTGATGTGTCCTTTACCTCTTACAACATATTTTGTACTAGTCATTTCAACAAGCCCCATTGGGCCTCTGGCGTGAAGTTTCTGATTAGAAATTCCAATTTCTGCACCAAAACCAAACTCCCCGCCATCGGTAAATCTGGTTGAGGCATTCACCATAACAGCTGCTGAATCAATTTGGGCGATAAACTTATCAATATTTTTCATCGAATCAGAAACTATTGCTTCGGTGTGATTTGATGACCATTTTCTAATGTGTGCAATTGCTTCATCCATAGATGAAACAATTCCTGCGGCAATATCTAAACTGTAGTATTCAGCAGACCAATCATGGTCTGTAACAGGAACAAAACTTATTGTTGATTTCTCACAATATGGTTGAATTTTTGCATCACCATGAATTGTAACTTTTTGATTCTTTAGTGCAGCTAAGGCTTTTGGTAGAAATTTATCAGCGATTTTTTCATGAACTAAAAATGTCTCTGCAGCATTACAAACGCTGACTCGAGAAGCTTTAGAATTTACCAAAATAGAAACAGCCATATCAATATCTGCTTCTTCGTCAATATAAACATGGCAATTTCCAACACCAGTTTCTATTACAGGAACCAAAGAATCATTAACTATTGAATTAATTAAGGATGCTCCTCCACGAGGAATCAAAAGATCAACAAAACCTCGTGCACTCATTAATTGCTTAACAGAGTCATGGGTATCTCCAGGGACTAATTGAATTGAGTCAGCTGGAATTCCTGTTTTAATTAATGCTTCACGCATAACGTTTATTAAAGCTTCATTGGTATTTTTTGCAGAGGATGATCCTCTCAACAAAACAGCATTCCCACTTTTCAAGCAAAGTCCAGCAGCATCAACAGTCACATTTGGTCTTGCCTCATAAATCATTCCGATCACACCCATTGGAACTCTTTTTTGTTCTATTTCTAAACCATTTGGTTGAACCCAACCCCTAATAACTTCCCCAATTGGATCTGGCAGTTTTGCAATGTCGACTAAACCTTGGGCAACTTCTTTAACGCGTTCAAGATTTAAAGTAAGTCGATCAATAATTGACTCTTCAGTTCCGTTTTTACGTGCATTTTCAACATCGATTTGGTTTGCCTTTGTAATTTTGTCAATGTTTGACACTAAGGCTTCCGACATTGCCAAGAGAGCCTTATCTTTAATATCCCGATTTAATTGAGCAAGTTCATAACTTGCGATTCGAGCTTTTTTAGCTGATTCAATAACTTCATTTGTGTTCTCGGTCATGATGTTTTTATTCTAATTCTTTGCTACTTGCTCATTGACTAAGACAAGGTCATCGCGGTGAATAACTTCTTTGTCATAACCTTCACCAAATTCCTGTAATAATTTGGTGGTGTTTTTGCCAATCAAATTTGGCAGTTCTGAGGAATCGAAATTGACTAAGCCACGACCTAAAATTTTTCCACTTTCCGAGACAACCTCGACTGCGTCTCCGACTTCAAATTCCCCTGTAACTTTTTTTATTCCTGCTGGAAGTAAGGATGCTCTTTTTTCTGTAACAGCAATTTCAGCTCCTTGATCTATGCTGATTAAACCTCGAGCATCAGTTGCATGAGCCAACCAAAGATCGCGAGCAGAAAGTTTGTCTTTACCTGGATGAAACACTGTGCCAACATCTTTACCTTCAAAAACCATATTCAAATTTGTAGCACTCGTAACAATTGTTGGAACACCGCCTGCGGTAGCAATACGAGCAGCTTGAACTTTAGTGCTCATTCCGCCTGTACCAACTCCACTAATCCCAGCGCCACCTATTTGAGCACCAGAAATTTCATCAAAAGATTTCACCTCTGAAATCAATTTTGAATTAATTTCTCCTGGTGGAGCCGTCATCAATCCATCTACATCAGAAAGTAAAACTAAAGCTTCAGCATTAATTAAATGAGTGACTATCCCTGCTAAACGATCATTGTCTCCAACTCTAATTTCGTCGGTTGCCACGGTGTCATTTTCGTTCACGATTGGAATCACCCCTAATTCCAGCAATTTTGCAAAAGTTCTTTGTGCATTTCTATAGTGAGATCTTCTGCTCATATCTTCTGCAGTTAATAAAACCTGTCCCACAGTAATTCCATGTTTGGCAAATGATTCTGCGTATCTATGCACCAATAGACCTTGACCAACGCTGGCAACAGCTTGTTGTAAAGATAAATCTTTAGGCCTGCTAGTTAGCCCTAAAGGTGATAATCCAGCTGCAATTGCACCAGAAGAGACTAATACAATTTCATGTCCAGCATTTTTGTGTTTTGCTAAAGCATCAACAATTGCATTAACTCTGTGAGTATCAATTCCGCCTTCAGCAGTAGTTAAAGAAGAAGAACCAACTTTAACAACAATTCTTTTGGCTTTGGAAATATGAGTTCTTAAATTTTGGCTCATCTTCCATCCAATCGAATATCAGTTCCTCTTGGACCTCGAACATTCTTTACACCTGTATCAATTCCTGGGTCCCAATCAAAGATTACGGCGTTCTCCCCTTCTCCAATGGCAACTTCAGCCCCTGGTTTTGCTCCAGCTTTTCTTAGCGCTTCTTCGATACCTAGAACTTGAAAACGATCAGCCAAATAACCAACTGCTTCATCGTTAGAAAAATCAGTTTGTCTGATCCATCTTTCAACTTTGTTTCCTGTGACGTAATAGCGATTTCCATCGTGTTTAACGTGAAAACCAACTTCTCCGACTCCATCTGGTCTAATCACAATTCTGGCATTTTCATCTTGAGTGTGAGTTTTTCTCCATTGCATTACTAATTCAGCAACCGCAAATAAGAATTCTTTTAAACCTTCTCTCGAAACTGCCGATATCAAGTAACCTTCTAAATTTCGAGCATGTATTTCAGGCAAAATCATTTCTGCTAATTCTTTAGCTTCTGGGACATCAATTTTATTTAAGACAACAATTCTTGGACGATCTTCTAATCCCCCATAAAGTGCTAATTCTTTTTCAATTACGTCTAAATCATGTAATGGATCTCTATCTGGTTCTAAAGTTGCACAATCAATTACATGAACCAAAACAGCACAACGCTCGATGTGTCTTAAGAAATCAAGTCCTAAACCTTTTCCAGCACTTGCACCTGCAATTAATCCTGGGACATCAGCAACCGTGAAAGTAACATCTCCTGCTTTAACCACACCTAAATTAGGTACCAAAGTTGTAAATGGATAATCAGCTATTTTTGGTTTTGCTGCACTGATTACCGAAACCAAACTTGACTTTCCAGCACTTGGAAAACCAACTAATGCAACATCGGCTAAAGATTTCAATTCCAATTTCACATCGGCAATATCACCTGGTTCACCCAAAAGTGAAAACCCTGGAGCTTTTCTTTTATTTGATGAAAGTGCTGCATTTCCTAAACCACCAGCGCCGCCTTGTGCAACAACATATTTCATTCCTGGATTAACAAGATCTGCTAAGACTTCACCTTGCATTGAATAAACAACAGTTCCAGCTGGGACAGATAAAATTAAATCTTCACCATTGGCACCATTGTTGTGACTTCCCTGACCTGGTTTTCCATTTGGTGCATCTTGATGTGGATGTCTGTGATATTCCAACAATGTTGTTTCATTTGTGTCAACAAATAAAACTACGTCTCCACCTTTTCCACCATTGCCACCATCTGGTCCACCAAGTGGCTTGTATTTTTCACGATGCACAGATGTACAACCAGCACCACCACTTCCAGCTTTGGCGTGCAGAATTACTTGGTCAACAAACATTTTTTCTGCACCACCTTTTTAATAATGCAAAAGGGCGGGCTTATAAAAAGCCCGCCCTTTTGGGTATGTCTAATTGAGCGGGTTATTCCGCAGGGACAATGTCAACAACGCGACGACCGCGACGTGAACCAAACTTCACAGAACCTGCTTGTAAAGCAAACAATGTGTCATCAGTTCCGCGTCCAACATTTACACCTGGGTGAAAATGTGTGCCACGTTGACGAACAATGATTTCTCCGGCACCAACAAGTTGGCCACCAAATCTTTTAATACCAAGTCTTTGCGAATTGGAGTCGCGACCGTTTCTGGTACTGGAAACACCTTTTTTGGATGCCATTTTCTATTTCCCTACTTTGATATCTGTGACACGAACTGTTGTTAGTTCTTGACGATGACCTAAACGACGTTTGTAACCAGTTTTATTTCTATAGTGTTGAATTTTGATTTTTGGTCCACGATCATGTGACACAACTTCTGCGGTTACTGTTGTTGCAGAAAGTGATGCTGCATCGTGTGTAACTTTTCCGTTATCTACAACTAATAAAGCTGGTAAAGAAATTTTGGATCCAAGTTGGGCAGATTGACGATCCATCACAACAGTGTCGCCAATAGCAACTTTTTCTTGGCGCCCACCTGAGCGAACAATGGCGTACATGTT
>JBJOKB010000065.1:0-6246 GCA_046046315.1 Actinomycetota bacterium
GTTTTAGGTGCTACTTCAACTGCTGCAATGGCAGATGATGCATCTAACCAAGCTGCAAAAGATCTATACAGAACTCAGGTAACTGCGTTCAAATCCAGCATCACAACTTGGAAAGCATCAAAGGAAGCAATTAAAGCTACTTTTGCTACAGCAAAAGCAAACGCAGTTGCAACTAGAGATGCAGCCCTTGCTGCGGCAGGAACTGATCAAACGCAAATTAGTGCAGCAAAAGCTGCATTTAGAACTGCAATGGATCAAGCTAAAGCAACTAGAGATGCAGGAATTGCACAACTTGGAGCTAAACCAACCAAGCCAGTAAAACCTGTTTCATAATTTGCAATAAAAAAGCCCCAACAAAAAAGTTGGGGCTTTTTTATTTGGTTTTTAATGATTTGTTGAAGTAACAATCTCTTCTTTGTGTGGTTCCACACCAAATTCATGAGCTTGTTCCAAAGCTTCATGAGCATGATGTTGACCAGATTGAATTTCTTTAGTTGTTGGAATTGGCAGATCACCTTTAGTCCACCAAGCACTTAACTTAGCTTTCATTAATTGGCGACGATACCTAGGAGTTTTAATTCCATTAGCATCCACTTTTTGTGGCAATTCCCAAACTGGATAGGTTTCACGAGCGAGAAGTTTTGGCAATTCTGCTTCACTAACTGGTTCATGAACTTCTACGAATCCACCTTCTGGAAGGCGAAGAATTCTTCCTGTTTCTTTACCATGTAACAATTTATCTAGATCATTTCTTTGTAATCCAAGACAAATTCTTCGGGTAGCAATGAACACCAAAGGTGGAACAACAATTAGTGCCACTCGCATAAACCAAGTGATTGCATTAATCGAAAGATTAAATGTTGTAGCAACGATGTCGTTTCCGCCACCAATCCATAACAAAATGTAGAAAGAAAGAGACATGGTGCCAAGAGCTGTTCTTGTTGGCGCATTTCTTGGTCGATCCAATAGATTGTGTTCTCTTTTATCTCCGGTTATCCAGCTTTCGATGAATGGATAAGCACCCATAAGTGTGAACATTAATCCTGGAAGGATTAATGCAGGAATTAAAATGTTTGGAGAAAATGTCCAGGTATTGAAAATATTAAATTCAATAGCAGGCATTACTCGAAGTGAACCTTCCAAAAATCCGATGTACCAATCAGGTTGTGAGCCAGCTGTTACTTGGTCAGGAGTAAATGGTCCGTATAACCAAATTGGGTTAATCGCAACTAATGCTCCTAATAATGTTGTGACACCAAAAACGATGAAGAAGAATCCACCAGCTTTAGCTGTGTAAACAGGTAGCAGTGGATAGCCCACAACATTTTTTTCAGTTCTTCCTGGACCTGGATATTGTGTGTGTTTTTGTGTCCACACAAGTAATAAGTGTGCGGTAACCAAGGCAAGAATAATTCCAGGAATTAACAGAATGTGAATTGTGTAAAGACGAGGAATTATGTCTGTTCCAGGAAACTCTCCACCGAATAAGAAATACAAAGCCCAAGTACCAATTACCGGGATTGCTTGAATAATTCCTGAAGCAATCTTTAAACCAATTCCTGATAGCAAATCATCTGGTAGGGAATAGCCAGAAAATCCTGCAAGAAGTCCAAGTGTTAACAGACCCAAGCCAAGTAGCCAGTTAAATTCACGTGGTTTGCGATAAGCACCTGTGAAGAAAACCCTTAGTAAGTGAACCACCATTGCAGCAATGAAAAACAAAGCTGCCCAATGATGAATTTGTCTAATGAGCATTCCGCCACGAACATCAAAAGAAATTTCCAAGGTTGAGGCATAAGCTTCACTCATTGGAATTCCCTTTAGAGGAACATAAGATCCGTTGTAAATAACTTCTGTCATTGATGGTTTAAACCATAGAGTTAGGAAAGTTCCAGTCAGTAACAAAATTATGAATGAATACAGTGCAATTTCACCAAGCATGAATGACCAGTGATCGGGAAATACTTTGCGCATATTTCTTTTCAATGCAGCAGAAATTCCCACTCTGCTATCTACATAGTTGTATGCAGCAGGAGTTTTCTTACTTGTTGTTGTGTTACTCATGCACCACGCTCCCAGAAACTAGGTCCAACTGGTTCTTGAAATCCTTGGCGAGCGATTAGGTAACCCTCTTCGTCCACCGTTATTGCTAACTGCGGCAATCTTCTTGCTGCAGGTCCAAAAATTGGTTGTCCTGAGTCAGCTAGGTCAAAAGTTGACTGATGACATGGACATAACAAATGATGGGTCCTTTGTTCATAAAGCGCAATCGGACAGCCCACATGGGTGCAAATTTTCGAGTAAGCAACGATGCCCTGGTAGTCCCAATCAGGTCCTTGTTGGCTTTTTATTTCCTCAGGACGCATACGAACTAGCAAAATAGCGGACTTTCCTCGTTCATTGAGGTTTTCTTCCTCTTCTTGGATTTCCAAGATATTTTCAGGCATCGCAGAAATTAGGTTTCCAACCGGAATATCTTCTGGTCTAATTTTTTGGTAAGTGATGTCTGTAACGATGTGCAGATCTTCTTGCCAAGCTGTTTTTCTTAATTCACCTTTTGGTGAAGGACCTAAATCTCTTAACATCACCAAAAATGGCAAGGGAAACATTGCTAGGGCACCAAGAAGAGTTCTTCTGATTAATTTTCTTTGTCCCATGCCAGACTCTTTAGCGCCAACTCGAAATGCATCAAGAGCTTCTTGTTGCACTTCATCTGAAGGTTTCATTTCTTTACGTTCTTGCACCATTTCAACATCAGGCATTAATTTCTTAGCCCAATGAATAGCACCGATTCCGATCAACAAAATTGCTAGTCCAAAAGAAACTCCCAAAACTAAGTTTTGGGCACCAGTTACACCAATTAAAGAAACTGCGATTTTCTTTTCTCTAGGAATTGCTACAAAAGAAACCAGAAAAACCAAAGTAAAAAATGAAGAGGCTCCAAACAAAGCTGCAACTTGGCGCTCTGCTCTTCTAGCAGCTTTTGGATCAGTATCAGTTTTTCTTAAGTAGTGATCAACACCTTTGGCTGGAGTGGGAAGTTTGGTAGCAACTTCTTTAGAAACTTTTGGTTTCTGATTTTCGCTATCAGGATCAAAAGTGTTGTTGATATCAAATTTATTTGTCATCTAACTCGAGCTCCAATCCATACGGCCACAATAATTAATGAACCCAATCCAACAATCCACAAAACCAAACCTTCAGTTACCGGACCTAATCTGCCCAAATCCATACCACCTGGATTTTCTGATTTATTTAATTCTTGGATGTATCTAATGATTGCTGCTTTGGATTCTGGAGTTAAAGTTTTTTCACTAAATATTGGCATTGATTGTGGACCAGTGATCATTGCTTCATAAATTTGTAATGGAGTTGCTTGACCTAAACTTGGAGCATATTTTCCATTTGTTAATGCACCACCAGATCCTGCAAAGTTATGACATTGCGCGCAATTTGTTCTAAATAATTCTCCACCTTCAGAAACACTTGCGTTTTGCCATTCATTAACTTCATCTTCACTAGGAATAGCAGGTCCTGGGCCAAATGTTGCAACATAAGCAGCTAAAGCAAGGGTTTCTTCTTCGTTATAACTTGGTTTCTTTCGCATAACTTGCGCACCGGGTGCTGCCATTGGCATACGTCCAGTTGAAACTTGGAAATGAACTGCAGCTGCTCCAACCGATGCAAGTGTTGGTCCATCACTAGTTCCTTGACCATTTAGTCCGTGACAAGAAGAACAACCTTCAGCAAAAAGTGCAGATCCTTTATCGACCAAAGTTTCTTCGCTACCAATTTTTGCAGCAGCAGGTGTGACTAAATTACTGACTCCGCTAAATCCAATTGAGATTAAGCCAAGTGCAAAGAATAAAACTAGAACCGAAGCGAATCTGTTTCTTCTAAACTTTGCTAAATTTCCCAATTTAATTTATCCCTACTTCACTAAATAGATAGTTGCAAAAAGACCGATCCACACAACGTCCACAAAATGCCAATAATAGGAAGTAACTACAGCTGAGGTAGCTAATCCATGTGTCATTTTTGGTCTGACGTAACTGCGCGCTAACACAAACAAGAATGCAACTAATCCGCCAGTTACATGAAGTGCGTGAAAACCAGTAGTTAAGTAGAAAACTGATCCAAATGGTGAAGAAGAAAGTGTTAAACCTTCATGAATTAGTTCTGTGTATTCAAATGCTTGACCGCCAACGAAGAATGCACCCATTAAGAAAGTGATGATGAACCAAAGTCTTAAGCGTTCTTTATCACCACGTTCTGCAGCAAATACTCCAAGTTGAGCAGTCACAGAACTTAAAACCAAGACAGTGGTGTTGGCTGCAGAAAAGGGAATATTTAACATTTCTGTTTCGATTTTCCAGATGTCTGGATTAACAGCACGAAGAGTGAAATACATTGCAAAGAGCGCAGCGAAGAACATAAGTTCGCTGGAGAGCCAAACGATGGTGCCAATGGCAACCATGTTGGGGCGATTAACTCTTTGGTTTGAAAGCGTGGCTGTCGACATGTTTCCTATTCTGTCACTGTATTGATGGGGGAAATGTGCTTGGGCGCGCTACATATGACTAATGTGACATTCGTGACCGATACAAATTCACAAGCGCACGAACTAAGAGTGCTGGTTTATTCAGATGACCGCCGCATTCGTGATGCTGTTATGACAGGTTTAGGAAGAAGACCCGCCAAAGATTTAGCAAAAATTGAATTTGTGCAAGTTGCAACAGAACCCGTAGTGAAAAAAGAACTTAAATCAGGAACTATTGATTTAGCAATTCTTGATGGTGAAGCAGCACCAGCTGGTGGCATGGGAATTGCTCGCAATGCCAAAGACGAAGTTTTTAATTGCCCACCAATCATTGTTTTAATTCAAAGACCACAAGATGCCTGGTTAGCAACTTGGTCCAAAGCAGAAGGTGTTGTACCAATGCCAATTGATCCTGTGGTTTTAGTTGATGTTGCAACAACGTTGTTGCGTCGTACAGACAAAACAGCTATCCCCGTCAAATGAATAACTCGATTTCCTGGTCGGAAATCTTTGAGTCATTAAAAAATAAAACTGATTTAACCTCTGATCAATCCTCATGGGCCATGAATACAGTCATGGACGGAAAAGCTTCAAACGAAGAAATAAAACAATTACTTCTTGGCTTAAAAGATAAAGGAGAAAGTGCATCTGAAATAACTTCTTTTGTGGAAGTAATGCTTGCACACTCAATAAAACTTGATGTTTCAAATAATGCTGTTGATACTTGTGGCACTGGTGGAGATTCATTAGGAACAGTAAATATTTCTACTGCAGCAGCATTAGTGGTGGCAGGTTGTGGCATACCTGTTGTAAAGCATGGAAATCGTGCTGCTTCATCCAAATCAGGCTCAGCAGACGTTTTAGAAGCATTAGGTGTTTTAACCAGTATGAATCCTGTGCAGGTTAAAGAAAGTTTTGAAAGATGTGGCATTACTTTTTGTTTTGCTCCTACGTTTCATCCAGCTATGAAACATGTTGGACCAGTAAGAAAAGAATTAGGTATCGCAACTGTTTTTAATATTTTGGGACCGTTAGCAAATCCTGCTCAACCAAAAGCACAAGTCGTGGGAGTTGCCAATTTAAAAATGGCTCCAATAGTTGCTCAAGTTTTAGCAAATAGGAAAACCTCTGCTTTTGTAGTTTGGGGCAAAGACGGTCTGGATGAAATTTCTATTGGTGGACCAACACAAATTTGGGATGTAAGAAGTGGTGTTGTTAAAGAATTTGAATTTGATTCCAAAGAACTAGGAATCCCACAAGCAGGAGTTGCAGAGCTTGCGGGAGGGGATGCCAACCACAATGCGCAACTGATTAGAAAAGCTTTATCTGAAAATGGTTCAGGTCCAATTCAAGATGCAATTTGTGTTAATGCTGCTGCTTCAATAGTTGCTTTTGAAAATCTAGGGGGAGATTTCTTTACCCAAATGCAATTAGCTTTTGCAAGGGCTAAGGGAGTGTGGAATCTGGGGCAAGCTTGCAGGTTTTGAATTCTTGGGCAAATTATTCAGAAAGTGTCAGACCTCATACCTAATCTAAAAGGTATGAAAAATATAAAAATCGAATGCAACAGTTGTGTGATGAAAGAAATTTCTTGTCACGATTGTGTGGTTTCGTTTCTCTTAGACCAACCACAAACATTAGAAAAGCAAGAAGTTAAAGCTTTTCAAGTTCTAGCTGATTCAGGGCTTGTACCACCGTTAAGACAT
>JBJOKB010000079.1:0-14218 GCA_046046315.1 Actinomycetota bacterium
CTTCAACTAGATCAACGTCTGTTCTGTTGTATTCACCAAATCTGCCAATTTCTTTTTCTCCATCGGCCCACATCACAATTGTGGTTTGAGCACGAGCAACTTCTTTTGGAGTTGGAATTTGCGTTACTGAAACAGCAAAGGCTAGAAGTGCTCCGCCAACAACTGCACCAATTAAACCTAAAGTGACAATTCCACTAAATAAACGCCATTTAACTTTGGATTTTTTTCTTGGTTTTCTTTGTGGTGGGCGAGGAGTTGGTTGACCGCGTTTAACCACTTAATTAGTCCAACCAATCTGCCGGTTTCTTGAGTGGGCGTCTTTGTTTGCCATCACCCAAAACGTAGGAACTATGAACATGATTCCAACTACAACCTTGACACACTTCTACGACAAAAACCTTTATTTGACCATGTTCTTTACTCATTCGTAATAAATCGTGTGGAGATTTAATTCTTCCGGAGAAGGGCCCAAGCTCTTTTCCAAATACATATGAAATTTCAATCAAATTAACAATTTCACACACAGGACATATTCGATTAGTCGTCACACCATGAAATTGAGCTGCCTTTCTTAAATAAGGATCGGCATCACATAAATCAGTTTTTAAAACTCTGCCACTTTTCCAAGCCTGAACAGATGATCTTCTTTGCAACGCATAATTAATCACTTCACGAGGAATTGATGGATCTTCAATTTCGTTTTCTGTTAAGGCTGACATGCCAATAATTCTAAGGCACTTAAGAGTTTTTTGCCCACCAAGTTTTTAATTCCTCGGTGGCTTTATCAACACCTAGAATTCCTTTATCAAGTCTTAAATCAAGTAAAAATTGGTAGGCCTTACCCACTTCTGGTCCTGGTTTAATGTTTAAAATCTTCATAATCTCTGCACCATCTAACTCAGGGCGCATACTCTTTAATTCTTCTTCTTTTGATAATTCAATGATTCTTTGCTCTAGATCGTTGTAAGCATTTCTAAGTTTTTCAGCTTTTGCTTCATTTCTTGTTGTGCAATCAGCCCTTGTTAATTTATGTAAACGAATTAATTGCTCTTGGGCATCTCTGACATATCTTCTAACTGCAGAATCAGTCCACTTACCATCGCCATAACCATGAAACCTTAAATGTAGTTCAATTAATAAACAAACTTGTTCAATAATTTCATTTGAATAACGTAATTTTTCCAGACGTTTTTTAGCTAATCGTGCACCAACTACTTCATGGTGGTGAAAAGAAACTCTTCCTTCGCCTTCAAATTTTCTGGTTTTAGGTTTTCCTATGTCGTGTAACAGAGCTGCAATTCTTAAAACCAAATCTGCATCAATTTGTGGATTGTGTTTAGTTTCTAAATCTATAACTTGCTCTAAAACAGTTAAACTGTGTTGATAAACATCTTTATGGTGATGATGTTCATCAATCTCTAATTTTAAAGCTGGCAGTTCAGGTAAGAAATGTTCCGCAACACCAGTTTCAACAAGCAGTTCTATTCCTGGTCTTGGTTTATTTGTTAAAAGTAATTTATTAAACTCATCATTTATTCTTTCCATTGAAACAATCTTTAATCTGTCAGCTAAAATTTTCATAGCTTCAACTAAATCAGCTTGTGGTTTTAAATCAAGTTTTGAAATAAATCTTGCTGCACGTAACATTCTTAACGGATCTTCAGAAAAAGAAACATGTGCATCTAGTGGAGTTCTTAGGATTTTGTTATTTAAATCTGTTAAACCATTATAAATATCAACTAGTTCAAAATTGGGTAATTTTATTGCCATTGCATTTATTGTGAAGTCTCTTCTTGCTAAATCTTCTTCTAAAGTTTTGCCAAACTCCACACTTGGTTTTCTAGATGTGTCCTCATACTGTTCAGTTCTATAAGTAGTAATTTCAAAAATATAATCATTTAACTTGGCTCCAACGGTGCCAAATTTTATTCCTACATCCCAAATTGAATCTGCCCAACCTTTTAAACATTTTTGTATTTCATCTGGTTTGGCATTTGTTGTTAAATCAAGATCTTTTACTGATTTTCCTAATACAGCATCTCTAACAGGTCCACCTACTAGTGAAATTTTAAAACCATTATTCGAAAATTTTTCACCAAGTTCTTTCAACAGTTGAGCACTTTCACCAAGTGCGCTCAAGACGCGATTTGAGGCTGTTGAATTATTTTCGCTAATGCTCACGCATGAGAGCCTAGAACCACGCGATATTCCTGAAGGGATGCCTCAAAGTTTTGGGCGCGTCACCTATTCTTCAAGATGTGAAACAAATAAAGAAGCGATTAATTGCAATATTTATTGCCCCTTTACTAGTTTCTACTTTGAGTGTTCCTAGCACTGCTGCAGCTGATTCTGTTGAAGTTTTGCTGGAATTAGTAACGCCTTATGCTCCTGTCGGAAGCGATACCGTTTTATTTCAAGGAACGTACAGAAATAAAACAAACCTAAATTTAACAAATTTATCTTTACAGTTATTACTATCTGATCCAATAGTAAATAGAAGTGCGTTGAATACTGCTCTTAATTCCAATTTGCCTGCTGAATTAACTCCCAGAGGACAAAACTACAAAGTTTCTGATTTAAAGCCTGGGGCAATTGCACCGTTTTCTATTGGAATTAATGCTGCACAATTAATGAGTAAAGGTCCTGGTGCATATCTTGCTGGTTTTCAATTAATTAGTGGCACAGAAAATCTCGGTTCTGCTTTTACTGCCCTTCCCTATCTTCCAGATAGAAATTTTGTTACTCCTCTTGGCATAACACTGCTTTGGCCAGTTACCGCACCGCCATTAAGAGACGGTGATGGAATTTTATTGGATGAAACAATTCCTAAATCAACATCAGATACTGGACGATTAAGAAATATTTTGGAAGCAGGAAGAGCAAATTCTGTTGTTTGGTTACTAGATCCAGATCTTTTAGATTTAGCTGATAAAGCGTCAAAAGGATATTTGGTTAAAACATCAAAAGAAAATGTTAACGGAGTTTATGTTAATGAAATCGCCACTTGGTTTAACGAATTGAGAACGTCTGTTGCAGCTAAAGAACGATGGTCAATGACTTATGCAAATGCTGATTTAGCATCAATGCAACAAAATAAAGCCAAAAGCGCTTTTGAGCAATCTGTAACTATTGCTCGAACTACTACTGAACAAAAACTTGGATTTACTACTGGTGGAACATTTTTATTCCAAGACAAATATCCAGTTTCTGAAACCGTTATTGGTTTGGCAAATTCCCTAGGAACAAATGCAATTGTTTTACCTGACACAGCATTGCCACCAATTGTTGGAACCACTTTTACTCCGTCTGGCACAACCACGATTGAAACTCCGAATGGAAGAGTAAAGGTGTTCTTAACTGATTCACTACTTTCTAGCGCGTCTGAATATAAAGTAGAAAATGCAGCCCAAACAACTTTTCAAAGACAACGACTATATTCAGATACTTTATTAATTGCGTTGCAATTACCAAATATTGAAAGAAATATTTTTGTTTCGCCAAATGCGTATTGGGAACCAACAAATGAAGGAGCAGCTATTTTTGCTTCTGCAGTAACTGGTGCTCCTTGGGTAAAAAATACTGAAGCTTGGAATGTTTTAGCAAAAGATGTTTCAACAGTTGAGCGCGATAACTTTTTAACAAGTGCTGCTGCAAAAAATGTTGAATTAAGTGCTGATCAAATGTCAAGAATCAAAAAAGGTCAATTATTACTTGCTCAATTAACAGGATTATTTGAACAACCTGGTGTTGTGAGTGCTGATTATGCAACTGCAATTCTTCGTGCCGGATCTCAATACTGGCAAAATGCTCCCAGCCAAGCACGAGATTTCATCAACAGTATTAATGAAACTTTAACTTTAAGCCGGGACAAAGTAAGAATTCTTGCTGGAAATTCAGTGGTATTACCAAGTGATAAGGGACCTATTCCAATCACTATTGCTAACGATTTTGCAGAACCTGTGATCGTTAAAATAAGTGCGAAAGGAACTCCTACTTTTAGATTTAAATCTGATGAATTAGATCCAATAACAATTCCTGCAAATAGTAAGCAAAGTTTAAGTTTTACAGGATCAGTTCAAGGAACTGGATCAGTTGATGTCACATTGCAGCTATACACCCGAGATGGTGTGAAATATGGAGAACCAAAAATAATTTCTGTTAGATCTGCTGCCTATAGCACGGTGGCAACTTATTTCACAGGTTTTGCTTTTTTTGCATTAATTCTGCTTTCTTCAATATCTATTTATAAACGAATTAGATTGGCTAGAAAAAATGCCAAATAAGTCGATAATTGCAAATAGCACTTGGATGGCAATCGGCACTATTTCTTCAAGAATTACTGGCGTAATTAGATCAGCTGCAGTAATTGCAGCTATCGGATTTGGGACTTTTGCTGATGCATATTCAATAGCAAATTCACTTCCCACCATTGTATATGTAGTTGTAGTGGGGGGAGCTATTAATAGTGTTTTTGTTCCTCAATTAGTAAGGCATATGAAAAACGATTCCGATGGCGGAGTCTCCTACACAAACAAATTATTAACTTTAGTTGGATTAATACTTTTTACTCTTACTGTTCTTGCTGTTATTTTTGCTCCACAAATAGTTAATCTTTATGCACCAAATTCTTGGTCTGAAGAGACTTTGTATCAGTCGGTATTTTTTGCAAGATTACTTTTGCCTCAAATTTTTTTCTATGGTCTTTACACAGTTTTGCAACAAGTTCTCAATTCCAGAGAACATTTTGCATTACCTATGTTTGCGCCCCTTTTAAATAATTTAGTAATGATTTCAACGGCTCTTCTTTTTATCAATTTGGCACATGACGCAACTGTTTCGGGAACATTTACAGATCAAGAAATGACACTTCTAGGAGTAGGAACCACTCTTGGTGTGATGGTTCAAGCGCTTTCACTTATTCCAGCTTTACGACTTATCAATTACAAATTTCAAATAAATACTAAATTTAAGGGAGCCGGATTAACTACCGCTGGTCATCTTGCATTTTGGACCATTGGATATGTAATTGTGAATCAAATAACTTACGCATTTATTACCCGATTAGCTGCTGGTGCAAATACGCTTGAAAACAGTGTTGGTTTCACCTCTTATCAAAATGCGTTTTTAACTTTTATACTTCCTCACTCTGTTATTGCAGTTTCACTTGTAACCGCACTTTTGCCAAGATTTAGTGACATGGCAAATAGTGTTGAAATAAATAAATTATCGAATTCTATAAATAAGGCATCTCTTTCACTTGTTTCTTTAATGTTGCCAATTTCTGTAATTATGTTTTTCATAGGACAGCCTTTAGCGCAATTACTTTTTGCAAGAGGTGCAGCATCGGTTGCAGATGCAAGAAGCACGGGATTTTTATTAAGTATTTTTGTTATTGCGCTAGTTCCTTTTTCAATGTTTTATTTATTACTGCGAGGTTTTTATGCCTTAGAAGATACGAAAACTCCATTTTATATAAATATTGTTTTAAATATTATTAATTTAAGTGTTGCTGTGTATATGTTTAATTATCTGCCTGAAAATCAAAAAGTTACAGGACTTGTTGTTGGTTATGTATCTTCATATGTTTTAGTAACTCCACTGTTATGGTATTTCCTAAATAAAAAGCAACTAAATCTAAAGACCTTTAAATTCTTAAAGGAAGCATCAGGGCCAGTTCTTGCCTCAATTTTAACTGGTTTATTCTTATATTTCATTGGTGTCCAATTTGAATTATTTGAAGAGAAAAATTCATTGGGTGCACTAATACAAGTAATTACTTGGGGCGTATCTGGTTCATTGTTTTATTTTGTGCTCAGTTTTATTTTCAAAATAGAAGCGATTACAAATACCTATAGGAAAATCATTAAATAAGATTTATCTTTAAGGAATGACTGCACTTTCCCCAGATCAAAACATTATTGAAATTGATGATAAAAGTTTATTAGACCTTTATGTTTCAGGAGAAATTGAAGCTTTAGCAGAATTATTTAAACGCCATAATGCAAAAATGAAATCTATTGCTTATCGCGTAACAAAAAACGAAGCAGATGCTGAAGATGTTGTGCAAAATGCGTTGATTTCAGTTATGCGCTCCGCTAATAAATTTAGAGGTGAATCGGCTGTTTCTACATGGTTATTTCGAATTGTCACTAATGCCGCAATAGACAAACTTAGATCATCAAAAGCTCATCCTGTGTATGAATTACCAATAGATATCCCGTTAAAAACTAGTGAAATGAGCGTTAAAGATCTTTCAATAGATTTACTCAATGCCTTGAAGTCGTTACCGGTAAATCAAAGAAATGTTGTGCTATTAATTGATCTTGCCGGATGGACAATTGCTGATGTTGCGCAAAAACTTAAATGCGCTCCCGGAACTGTAAAAAGTAGATGCCATAGGGCCCATCTCAAACTTGCCCAAGAGTTGCAACTGCACAACTAAAGCGCGTCAGAAGTTGAAGAAGATTTAAGAAAGACTAGAATTAGAACCTAAACAATTTTCACTTAGCAGAATTAGGTTTTTGTGAGCAAAGTTGAACCAGTAGTAATTATCGGAAGCGGTCCATCTGGATACACCGCAGCAATTTATGCAGCACGTGCACAACTTTCCCCAATTCTTTTAGAAGGCTCCGTTACTGCAGGTGGTGCGTTAATGAACACCACTGAAGTAGAAAACTTTCCAGGTTTTCAAAAAGGAATTATGGGTCCAGCTTTAATGGAAGAAATGCGTGCCCAAGCAGAAAAATTTGGTACCCGATTTATTACAGATGATGCAGTAAAAGTTGATTTAACTGGTGAAATAAAAACGGTTCAAGATGGCAGCGGCAATGTTTATCAAACAAAAGCTGTAATTCTTGCAACCGGTTCAGGTTACAAAAAAATAGGTTTACCAAAAGAAGAAACATTAAGTGGTCGTGGAGTTTCTTATTGTGCAACATGTGATGGATTCTTTTTCAAAGAACAAGCAATTGCAGTTGTGGGTGGAGGAGACTCTGCTGTTGAGGAAGCAACTTTTCTAACCAGATTTGCATCAAAGGTTTATTTAATTCATAGAAGAAACGAACTTCGCGCAAGTAGAATTATGCAACAAAGAGCACAAAATGATCCCAAGATTGAATTTGTGTGGAATTCCCAAGTAATAGATATTTTAGGTGAAGAAAAAGTAACTGGGGTAAGAATCAAAGACACTGTTACTGGGGATGAAAAAAATCTTGAATTAACTGGATTATTTGTAGCAATTGGTCATGAACCAAGATCAGAACTCTTAAAAGGACAAATAGATTTAGATGAAAACGGTTATGTTAAAACCCAACCAGGTTCAACTAAAACTAATATTGAAGGAGTATTTGCCTGTGGTGATTTAGTTGACCATGTTTATCGTCAAGCAATCACAGCCGCAGGAACAGGTTGTCAAGCAGCGTTAGATGCTGAACGCTTCTTAGCAAGTAAAGGTATTTTTTCAGCATAAGAAAAGGAAAATAAAATGGCAACAAAGATTTTGACAGATGCAACTTTCGACGCAGAAATTAAAAACGCAACAACACCTATCTTGGTTGATTTTTGGGCTGAATGGTGTGGTCCATGCAAAATGATTGCTCCAATATTGGAACAAGTAGCTGCTGAAAATGAAGGCAAAATTGTGATTGCCAAATTAAACGTTGATGAAAATCCAAAAACTGCTCAAGCTCTAGGAATTACTTCCATTCCAACTATGAACGTATATAAAGGTGGACAAATAGTTAAAACTATTGTGGGAGCAAAACCAAAACCTGCTCTATTGGCAGACCTCGCAGCTTTTCTATAACCGTAACGAGTTTACTTAGGTTGTGAGCGAAAAAAGACCTTTATTTCGAAAAGGCGATCAAGGACCAGCTGTTGCTGAAATCTGTGATCGCCTACTTCGAATTGGTGCTATTTCAAAACCTTCAAATGTAATTGATGAAACCGTTGATGCGGCAATTAAAGAATTCCAACAATCACGAGGCATCACTGTTGATGGCATTGTTGGGCCAGAAACTTTTAGAAGATTAGAAGAAGCACGTTGGTCACTGGGCGATCGAATTTTAAGTTTTACACCAGGACATTTAATTCACGGTGATGATGTTTCGACTTTGCAAAGAAAACTTTCTGACTTTGGTTTTGATGCAGGTCGAATTGATGGGATTTTTGGTAAAAACACAGAAAGAGCATTAAAAGAATTACAAAAAAATGTTGGTATCACAGTTGACGGAGTTTGTGGCCCAGAAGTATTTAAGGCAATTGAAAGATTAAACAGAGTTGTAGTTGGTGGAACACCAGAACAATACCGTGAAGAATTACATCATTTACCAAGAAGAACTGGTGTAAGCGACAAAGTAGTAGTTATTGATCCAGGTCATGGTGGAGAAGATCAAGGATTACTTGGACACTCTTTAACAGAAAGTTTTATTTCCGCAGATATTTCCCAAAAAGTTGAAGGAAAACTTGCCGCTCTTGGCACAACAGTTTTATTAACCAGGATGACAAAAACTAATCAAGTAATAGATGAACAACAAAGAGCAGTATTTGCTAATAACAGCAATGCTGATTTAGTGGTAAGTATTCACACTGATTCAATTAAAAATCCTTCTGGAAATGGTTGTGCTTCTTATTATTTTGGAAATGAAGCATTAGGACAAAAATCTTCTATGGGACAAAGATTTGCCAACATTGTGCAATCAGAAATTATAAAAACTGTTGGTTTAAGAGATTGTCGAACTCATGCAAAAACTTGGGATTTATTAAGAATGACAAGAATGCCTGCAGTAAGAATTGAAGTTGGCTATTTAAGCAATACCAATGATGCGGTTAAACTTGCTGATGCCAATGTGAGAGATTTGATTGCCTCAAGCATTGCTGAAGCAATTATTGCTTTCTTTGAACCAGTTGAAAACTAATTCTTTTCTATCTCGTCGACTATTCGTCTTAAATCTTCTAAAGTTGAAAATTCGATAACCACTTTTCCTTTAGCTTTACCCATAGTTATGGAAACTCTTGTATCTAATTTGTCACCTAAACGATCTGCTAAATCTTTTAAACCAGGAGCTTTTAGAGGAGGAAGTTTTCTAACTGCCGTACCTGCTGGTCCTCCAACAGCACCTATAGAAACTATTTCTTCAGTAGCTCGGACTGATAAACCTTCAGCAACAATTCTTGAAGCAAGAGTTTCAATATCAGCACTTTGAGCTAATCCAAGTAAAGCTTTGGCATGACCTGAAGATAAAACTCCTGCGGCCACACGTTTTTGCACAGTTGGAGGCAATTTCAAAAGTCGCATGGTGTTTGTAACTTGCGGACGAGATCTACCTAATTTGGCCGCAAGTTCTTCTTGAGTGCCACCAAAATCTTCTAATAACTGCTGATAAGCAGCTGCTTCTTCTAAGGGATTTAATTGAGCACGATGCAAGTTTTCTAAAAGAGCATCACGAAGCATATGAGTGTCTTGTGTTTCTCTAATTAGAGCCGGAATTTTAGTAAAACCCGCAAGTTTTGCAGCCCTAAATCTTCTTTCACCAGCGACTATTTCATATTCGTTATTTCCGGTATCTCGAACAACTATTGGTTGCAATAAACCTATTTCTTTCAAAGAAAAAGTTAATTCTTTTAATGCTTCTTCTTCAAAAACTTGTCGAGGTTGTTTGGCATTTGGTTTGATTTGACTTAATTCAATTTCAGCAAAAGTTATACCTGGAACGGTATTCAGATTTGTGTTAATTGGTTCTGCTACAGAATTAGAAGGTGTTGAAACATTATTAACTAATTCCGTTGGGATTAGAGCTCCCAGTCCTCTACCTAATCCTCTTTTTGGTGCGGCCATATTAATTAACTCCTGCATGACGTTGGGCGAATTCTTTTGCAACTTTTACATAAGCTTGTGCACCTGGTGAACCTGGATCATAAGTAATTACTGTTTGTTGATAACTTGGCGCTTCGCTTACTCTTACAGCTCTTGGAATTTCTGTTGTTATAACAATGTCGCCAAAATGTTTTCTAACTTCTTCTGCAACTTGTTGACTTAAATTAGTCCTAGAATCAAACATTGTTAAAACAATTGTCGCAACTTCTAAATCAGGATTTAATTGTTTCTTAACTAAATTAACGTTATTCATTAATTGTCCTAAACCTTCAAGAGCATAGTATTCTGTTTGAATTGGAATTAAAACTTCTTTAGCAGCGACTAATGCATTAAGTGTTAACAAACCTAAACTTGGTGGACAATCAATAAAAACGTAATCAATTGTTTTATTATATTTTTCTTTGTGAAATTCTAAATATTTATTTAATGCTCTTTGTAATCTGTATTCGCGAGCAACTAAAGAAACTAATTCAATTTCTGCTCCAGCTAAATCAATTGTTGCAGGTGCACAAAAAAGATTTTCAATTTCGGCAACTGGTTTAACAACTTCAGAAAAATCTTGTTCTTCCACTAACACTGAATACACATCTGGTGTTCCAACGCGATGATCAATGTTTAATGCAGTTGAAGCATTTCCTTGTGGATCTGTATCAATTACTAAAATTTGCAATCCGTGTTTTGCTAACGCTGCAGCTAAATTAACTGCTGTTGTAGTTTTTCCAACTCCACCTTTTTGATTGGCAATAGTAATAATTGTGGTTTGTTTAGGATTTGGTAATTTTTCAGTATTTCCAAGTTTTAAATTAATTGCTGCTTCAGCTGCTCTGGCTAAAGGTGTATCAATACTCATTTGGTGGGCCAACCTAAGTCACTTGGTTTGCCACTTGGTGTAATCGTGCTCGGTTCAGGGGTAGGCCAACCTAAATCTGATGGTTTTGGGTTACTAGCCACTGATTTAGTGCTCCTTTGAGATTTCAACTACCGTGACGCTCAAATCTAATGCCAATCCACAAGTCTTAATAGTGGCAGTCAAACCTTTGAGGGAAACTTGGTCTTTTTTCACCTCATCTAACTCTTCTTGGGCTTTATCCCCTTTGATGGCCAAAACTTTGCCACCTTTCTCAACTAGGGGGAAAGACCAAGTCAAAAGTTTGTTTAAGGGAGCAACGGCTCGTGAGGTCACAATTTGAGCCTTGATTTTTTGGTTTTCGGCTCGGCCTCGGATGAACTCAACGTTGGTTAAATTCAAATCGGTTTTAACTTGGGAGAGAAAATCCGTTCTTCTTTGCATTGGTTCAACCAGGGTTACTTTTGACTCAGGTTTAAGAATTGCCAAAACTATGCCAGGAAGCCCTGCTCCTGACCCAATATCAATAATTGAATGACCTTCGGGAATTAGCTCAGCTAATGCAGCACAATTCAAAATATGGCGATCCCAGATTCGCTCAACTTCCCTTGGCCCAATAAGCCCTAGGCGAACTCCATCTTTGGCCAGAATGTCGGCAAATTGGGAAAGTTTGTAAAAACCTGATCCTAGAGCTATTTCTTGGGACTTGGTTGGCTTTGTTCCACGTGGAACATTTGGCCCCTGGGTCACGCCGGAAGGACCACCACGTAGCGGTTTGGTTCTTCGCCTTCAGATTCTGACTTCAAACCAGCTTCTGCCACAGCATCATGAACCACTTTTCGCTCAAATGGGTTCATTGATTCCAGGGCTACTGCTTCCCCAGTCTTTTTGACTCTTTCGCAAGCCTCAAGACCAAGTTCTGCCAAAGCAGCCTTTCGAGCAGCACGGTAGCCAGAAATATCGATCATTAAACGAGAGCGTTCCCCAGTTTCGCGGGTTACAGCCAATCGGGTCAAATCTTGGATGGCGTTTAAAACTTGGCCATCTTGACCGACCAAGTTGGAAAGGTCTGCTCCAGTAATACTTACCAAAGCCCTTTCGCCTTCGACGTCCACAACAAGATCGCCATCAAGATCTGCGATATCCAGTAATCCTTCTAAATAGTCAGCGGCAATATCGCCCTCTTTTTCTAGCTGGGCAATCAATTCTGATGAATTTTCGGACATTTTCATACTCCTTGTGCTAAAACGGCTCTTTTATGTTCCACGTGGAACATCGGTTTTATTTCTTTCGGTCTTTTCGACTGATTCTTTTTGGTTGTTGTCTCTTTGGTGGTGCTACCTCGGTAGGGTTTTGGTCCCCTTCGAGGACGTTTTCTTGGTGTTTCTTGGCACGTTTACGCTTCTCCCAAGCCTCATAGGCAGGGGTTCCTGGAGTCGGATTGTTTCTGATAATCCAGAATTGTTGCCCCATGGACCAAATGTTGGTGGTGGACCAGTAGATCAAAACACCTATTGGAAAGCCCACGCCACCTACCGCAAATATCACAGGGAACACATAAAGCAAGATTTTTTGTTGCTGAGCCATTGGGTTATCGGCAGGCATGTTTTTAACCATTAATTGGCGTTGGGTTAAGAAAGTTGTGGCAGTCATCAGAATCACCAAGAACACGGTCAAAACCTTGGTGGCCGTTTGATCTGGGGTTTGGGCAGCTCCTAGGAAGTATCCCCACAGCGGAACACCTAGAAGTTCAGCATCATGGGCCATGTTCACAAGCCCTGGGTAGTTAACGAAGTATCCGATGGCTTTTTCTTGAGAAATTCCGTATTGCAGCACTCTAAACAGAGCAAAGAAGATTGGAGCTTGCAAAAGAATTGGGAAACAGGAGGCTAAAGGGTTAGTACCAGTTTCCTTGTATAGCTTCATCATTTCTTGGCCGAGCTTTTCCCGGTCTCCTGCGTACTTCTTTTGCAGTTCTTTCATTTGAGGCTGAATAAGTTGTAGGTTTCGTTGACTTTTTACCTGGCGCACAAACAACGGGATGATCAAGATTCGAACCACGATCACAAGTCCCACAATGGACAAAGCCCAAGTTATTCCTGCGGTCTCATCCAGGAAACTTGAAAAGCCTTTATGGAAGAAATAAAGCAGTGCTGAAATTACCCATTCCAATGGGGCCAGCAATGTGTCAATCATTTAAATCTAACTCCAAAGCTTTTTCGTCTTACTGGGTCAATTCAAGGAAAGTCATTCAAGACTTAAATAGTCCCATGTAATTGGTTTTTGCGCTAGCCCCGGGGTGACCCATTTGGGTAGACGTCAGCAAACCAGTTTCCTTTTTTAGGAACGGGATTAAACCCTCCCCCACTAAATGGATTGCAGCGAATAATTCTTAATAAACCTAAAATAAATCCTTTAATGATTCCGTGAACTTTAATTGCTTCAACAAAATAATTTGAACAACTTGGATGGTATTTACAACGCGGTCCAAGAAGTGGTGAAATTAATTTTTGGTAAAGAAAAATAATTGGTGTAAGAATAAATAAAAATATTTTTCTTGGTAGTTGTAAAATGTTCAAAAAAGCCTTATAAAATAAGGGTTTTTTAGACATTTGCTTTCACAATTGATTTGGTTATACTTTCAGAAAGTATTTTTTTTATTTCAATAAAGTCTTTATCTTTGATTGCAGGAAGTGCTCTGATCACCATTTGAATATTTCCAGGAATATTTTGTAGTTGATCTCTGACAATGTTTCTGATTTGTCGAGAAATTCTGTGTCTTACAACGGAATTGCCTACGACTTTAGAAACAATGAGTCCGACTTGAGAATTTTTTTGGCTAGTGGCATTTGCCAGTGTGTAAATAACTGCCACATCGCTATAAACCCGCACGCCGGTTTTGGTTATGTTTTGAAAATCTTTGGTGGAAGTTAAACGATTTTGTTTGGGCAACATTTAAATGCCCCTTTTTCGAGAGGTTTTAGTTAACGAGTTGAAACTGAAATTGAAGCTCTGCCTTTACGGCGACGTGCTGCCAGCACTGCTCTTCCCGCACGGGTTCTCATACGCTCACGAAAGCCATGAACTTTGGCTCTGCGGCGGTTGTTTGGTTGGAACGTGCGCTTCACTTTTAGTTACTCCTATTTCAAACTTTGAACCTCAAACATAAACCACTGTGTTAACACATCTCCCACAAGGGTCTGGTTTTCCTCACATCTGGAGACTCAGCAACTTCGTTTGGTTATCCACAGAAGTTGGTCATCCACCTTGTCAGATCAAATAGACAGAGGGTATTGTCCACAGGCGGGGCAAAATTGGTGGGTTTTAAACCCTCATAACGCCCTCATCTCCACACCTTGTGGATAACTCTGTGGATAGTTGGGGAACTTCATGGAAGAAACCATTGATCTCAATGAGGTCTGGACTAGAGCCATTGGTGGCCTAGGAGATGACGCTTTAACCCCTCAACAAAGAGCGTTTGTTTCTTTAACTCGTCC
>JBJOKB010000096.1:0-4579 GCA_046046315.1 Actinomycetota bacterium
TTAGATGCAACAACAATTTGAAGGAGTAGGTCGTGAGTAGAAAAGGGCGTGTAGCTCGTACTACGAAAGAAAGCGACGTACTTGTAGAAATCGATCTTGATGGAACCGGTGAAACCAATGTCGATACCGGCGTTCCTTTTTATGATCACATGCTTAGCCAATTAGGGAAACACGGCGCCTTTAATCTAAATGTTAAAACAAAAGGTGATGTTTCAGTTGATGAACATCACACAATTGAAGATACAGCTTTAGCTCTAGGTACAGCTTTTAAAGAGGCATTAGGCGATAAATCAGGAATAAGAAGATATGGTGATGCAACTTTGCCTTTGGATGAAGTTTTAGTCAGAGCCGCTGTTGATTTATCAGGTCGACCATATTTAGTGCACAGTGAAACAGAAATTGCACCAATGATTGGTTCTTATGACACAACGCTTACCAAACACATTTGGGAATCTTTTGTAAATAGCGCAGACATCACTTTGCACATAAAAGTTCTTGAGGGAAGAAACGCACATCATGTGGTTGAAGCTCAATTTAAAGCTGTTGCTAGAGCGTTAAGAGATGCAGTTGCTTTTGATGCAAAGTCAGTTGGAATTCCCTCTACCAAGGGTGTGCTGTAGAAAAAACTCATGTTTAAAACTGGGTTTTGATGTCTAAGAATATTGTTGTTTTTGACTATGGATCAGGAAATATTCGATCTGTGCAAAAAAGTTTACAAAAAATTGGTGCATCAGTAGTAATTTCAAATGATTTTGAAACTTGTTTAAACGCAGGTGGTTTGGTGATTCCAGGAGTTGGAGCTTTCAAGGCCTGTATGGAAGGCATAAATAAATATCGGGGAATAGAAATTGTAGATAAAAGATTGGCAGGAAATCGATTTATTTTGGGAATCTGTGTTGGGATGCAAATCATGTTTGAATATGGATTAGAACATGGAGTAAGAACTGCTGGTCTGCATCAGTGGCCAGGTGAAGTTGTTGAAATTAGATCGTCAATTTTGCCTCACATGGGGTGGAATAACATTGACGTTCAAAATGGCTCGAAAATTTTCAAGGGTTTAGAAAAAGAAAAATTCTATTTTGTTCACTCATTTGCTGCTAAAAATCTTGAATTAAATGGAACCGAAAGAATAGATCCTCCTTTGAAACACTTTGCAAATTACGGTGAAAGATTTTTGGCAAGTGTTGAAAACGGCCCTCTTTCGGCAACTCAATTTCATCCTGAAAAATCCGGTGAAGCAGGATTGCAACTGTTAACTAACTGGTTAGAAACTGTTTAATATGAAACCACTAATACTTCTTCCTGCTGTTGATGTTGCAGATGGACAAGCTGTTCGTCTAATACAAGGGGAATTAGGAACTGAAACTTCTTATGGTTCACCGCTAGAGGCTGCTCTAGCTTGGCAAGAACAAGGTGCTGAGTGGATTCATTTAGTTGATCTTGATGCAGCATTTGGCAAAGGAAGTAATCGAGAATTATTAAAAGAAGTTACGTCCAAACTTGATATCAAAGTCGAATTATCCGGCGGAATTCGCGACGATGATTCGCTAAATAACGCACTAGCAACTGGAGCTGCTCGAATTAATTTAGGAACTGCAGCTTTGGAAGATCCAACTTGGACTGCCAAAGTAATTTCTGAGCATGGAGACAAAATTGCAATTGGTCTAGATGTGCGTGGAAGAAAATTAGCCGCAAGAGGCTGGACCAAAGAAGGTGGAGAATTGATTGAAACTCTTCAAAGATTAGATCGAGATAACGCTGCGCGCTATGTGGTTACTGACGTAACTAAAGATGGAACATTGCAAGGACCAAATACTGCATTACTTAAAGAAATTCTTGATTACACAAAGAAACCAGTTATTGCTTCAGGAGGTATAGCTGAACTGGCAGACATAGCAGCGTTAAGAGAATTAACCGAAATTGGAGTAGAAGGTGCAATTGTTGGTAAAGCTCTTTATGCTCAAAAATTTACTTTAAAAGAAGCACTAAGAATTGCTGGTAAGTAATGTCGTTAGCAACCAGAATTATCCCGTGTTTAGACGTTGAGAATGGTCGAGTTGTCAAAGGTGTTAATTTTCAAAATCTAAAAGACGCAGGAGATCCTGTTGAATTGGCAAAATATTATGCCCAAAATGGAGCAGATGAGATAACTTTTTTAGACATTTCAGCATCTCGAAATAATAAAGACACCATAATCGAACTTATTAAGAAAACTGCAGATGAAGTTTTCATACCTTTGACTGTTGGTGGTGGCATAAAAAGTGTTGAGGATGTTGATCGATTACTTAGAGCTGGTGCGGACAAGGTTTCTGTTAATACCAGCGCCATAAAGAATCCTGAATTGATAAACCAAATTGCTGAACGTTTTGGTTCACAAGTTTTAGTAATTTCTATTGATGCCAGACGTTCTAAAGAAAAGCACGCGCCATCGGGGTTTGAAGTAACAACTCATGGAGGAACTCAGAGTGCAGGATTAGATGCTTTAGCTTGGACAAAAGAATCTGTATCAAGAGGAGCAGGCGAAGTCTTATTAAATTCTATGGACAAAGACGGAACAAAAGACGGTTTTGATTTAGAAATGATTGAACTCTTAAGACCAAATATTGCTGTTCCTTTGATTGCAAGTGGGGGAGCAGGAAAAATTGAGGATTTTTACCCTGCAATTAAATCTGGTGCAGATGCTTTATTGGCAGCAAGTGTGTTTCACTTCAATGAAATAAATATAAAAGAATTGAAGCAAAATCTTAAGTTACATAAAGTTGAAATTAGAGACCAAATTTAGTTTCCTGAAGAATTCTGATTGATTCTTCATCGCCATCAAATTTAATGTTCGCAACCGATTTTCGTCCAAAAGAGAAAAGAATAAGGTCAACCACATCGCCTTCCATAGTCACGCAATTATTTCCTGATTTGATGGTAAATAAACCTTGATCTGATTTTGCAATTATTCCCACTTTGGCTTTTCTTAGGAAAATTTTTCCAGTTTGGGTAAAACGTTTCCAAAGCAATTTTTTATCCAAATCTCCTAAAACCCTAGGCGAATAATTCGGTTGCGCTCTTAATAAATCCTCATGGTGTACTAAGAATTCAAATGAATTCGCCAAATTATCTATTCCAGGTATTGAAAAAGGAGAGGGAGGTTTTGGTCCATCCTCAAATTCTTGGATGAGATTTTCAAATCCACGTTGTTTAATTTGACCAGCGATTTTTTCTGAATAAGCAGCGAATGCCGGTACCAGTAGTCCAACTGCAGCATCTGGTCTGGTTTCTCTGGAGATTAAGTGAACCAAAAGATCAAAAGAATTCCAACCTTCACACAGAGTTGGTGCGCTTGGACCAATATTTCTTAAGGTTTGTGCGATTGCAAATCTTTCACGTTTGGCTAATGAGGTCATAGTTAAACAATACGGCAAAGACACCTAGAGAAAATAGTGGTTATGCCCTAGGTAAGAATAAGAACATGACCGAAATTTCGAAAGTCTCAATTAATCATTTTTGGGCTTCTCTCAAAACGAACGAAAAGGGACTAGTTCCCGCGATAACAGTTGATTCAACAACAAAAGAAGTTTTGATGATGGCATGGATGAATGAGGAAGCTTTTATAAAAACATTAGAAACTAAAAATGCTACTTATTTTTCGCGTTCACGAAATAAGTTGTGGGTCAAAGGGGAAGAGTCCGGAAACACTCAAAAAGTTGTGGAATTAAGAATTGATTGCGATTCAGATACCGTTCTACTCTTCGTTAACCAAAAAGGCATGGCTTGTCATACCGGAGATAAATCTTGTTTTGACGCAGTGCTTGTTTGGTCTGAGAAATAATTCATGGAGAATTTTAAACTTGGAGTTATTACTCCTGATATAGAAACATTTAAAAATTATGCACAGAATCGAAGAGTTATACCAGTTGCTAAACGATTAATTGGAGATTCATTTACTCCGGTTGGGTTATATAAAGCGTTAGCAAATGAACGACCAGGAACTTTTTTACTGGAATCAGCTGAACATGGTCAAAGTTGGTCTAGATACTCTTTTGTTGGAGTTTCAAGTTCTGCTTCATTGAGAAGTAAAGATGGATTGGCTTTTTGGTCTGGTAAACCTCCTAAAGGTGTTTTAACTGAAGGTGAAATTTGGGAAGTTTTCAAACAGACTTTAGATTTTCTGGCTACAAAACCTTTACCAAATTTGCCTCCTTTAACTGGTGGTTTAGTGGGTTATTTGGCTTATGACATTGTCCGTTTATTTGAAAAAATTCCGGGGAATAATCCCGACGAAACAAATGTTCCAGATATGGTCATGTTGTTAGCAACTGATTTTGCTGTTCTAGATCACGTTGATGGTTCGGTTTGGTTAATTGCAAACGCTGTTAATTACGATGGAACAGATGAGCGAGTTGAAATCGCTTATCAAGATGCGGTTGACAGATTAATTTCAATGGAAAATTCTCTTAATTCGCCACAAACTCAAATTGGATCTGCATTCAATTCAGAAAAAAAACCCGATTTTGTTAGTAGAACAAAAAGTCAAGATTATCAAGCAACTGTTAAGAAAGCTATCGAATATGTCGAAGCAGGAGATGCT
>JBJOKB010000064.1:0-9941 GCA_046046315.1 Actinomycetota bacterium
GCAACCAGGAGTAGTGGAACCAAACCTGTTGTTAAAGAAAGTGCACCCCACCAATCAATAGCGTGATCTACTTTTTGAAAATTTGGAATGTGCAATGTTCTACCAACTACAAACAATGCAATTAGGCCAATTGGTACGTTTACAAAGAAAACCCAACGCCATCCAGTTAAACCAAGAATTGAATCTTGTCCGGCTAAAAAACCACCAACAATTGGTCCGATAACACTTGATGAACCAAATACCGCAATGAAATAACCTTGATATTTCGATCTTTCTCTTGGCGGAACAATATCTCCAATAATTGCTAGGGCAAGAGTAAATAATCCACCGGCACCTAAACCTTGAATGGCTCTAAATACTGCTAATTGATACATCGAAGTTGCAAATGCACTTAAAGCAGAACCAACAATAAATATAGAAATAGCCCAAACAAATAATGGCTTGCGACCAAAAATGTCACTCAATTTTCCATAAAGAGGTGTAGTAATTGTTGAGGTAATTAAATAAGCCGTGGTTGCCCAAGCTTGAATTGATAAGCCTTTTAGATCATCACCAATTGTTCTGATTGCTGTGGCAACAATGGTCTGATCAAGAGCAGCTAGGAAAAGTCCAAGCATTAATCCAATAAGAATTGGAACAATTTCTTTGTGGTCTAAATATGTATTTGATGGGTCTTTACTTGCGGAGTTTTGGTTCATGTTGCATATCTTGCTATATATATAGAGAGTTTGGTGGTTAAGGCTCAAAAAATTGAAGTTGCACTCGTCACAAGACTCTATTTTTACTCACAAAATTCTTATTTATCTATTGGTGACTTAATATTGAGTTATGAGAACAAAGAAAATACCAGCTCTTCTTGCTCTCTCGATGTTTGTAGCGTCCTTCTCCGTTCCTGGGGTAGCAGTTGAAAATAATCAATTAGCGAGCACCGTTTTGGAGCCCTCAAAATATTTGGCAGCCGATAAATCAAAAATTGAGGCGCTACTAAAAAACGAATTAAGTAATCCACTTTTTGCAACTGGTTATGGAGTATCAGTAAGAGATATCTTTGATGGATCAATTGTTTTTGAAAGTGATGCTGAAAACTCTATGCTTCCTGCATCTTTAACAAAAATTTATACAGCAGCAAGTTCTGCAATTACTCTCGATCCAGATGCAAAATTTGTCACAAAAGTTAAATACTTAGATAACAATGTTTATCTGGTCGGTGGGGCAGATCCTCAACTTGGAACAAACAGTAATCCCACCCAAGCTGACTTGGAAGATTTAGCTAAAGAAACGGCTCAAAAATTAAAAGAATTTAATGTTTTTGAAGTAAATGTATTTGTGGATGATTCAATTCTTGGACCGTTGCAACGTCCTGCAGATTGGGCAGATACATATTTTCAAAGCAGCGAAATTCATTTAATTTCTGCTTTAAATCTGGACGATCCAAGCGCTCCAGGACAAGCTCCCAATGATCCAAGTATTACAACGGGACAAAGTTTTGCCCTCTATCTAATTAAAAATGAAATTAAAGTTAATGGTTTGGTTTATAGAAAGAATGCACCTCAAAATTCCTTTGATTTGGCAACTCAATATTCAAAGTCAGTCTCACAACTAATTGAAGATACTTTGATGGTATCCAATAATCAAGACGCAGAAATTATTGCGCGCGTTGCTTCATTGGTTTCAGAAAATGATCCTTCAACAAATGCTGCAACTGAATTGATCCTTAAAGATGTTGAATTATTGGGTATTTCAAGTGTTGATAACGTAATTACCGACGCAAGTGGTTTAAGTAGATCAAACAAAATTTCGCCAGCAGATTTTAGTGAACTAATTTATAAAAGTATTAAAAATCCTGAAATTGTAAAAGAAAATAAAGGGGAAACGTCAAAATTTATGGTTACACCTAGTTCGACGATTGCACCTGACCCATGGTCGGTTTTCACAGGTTTACCTACAGGTTATGGATTAGGAACTATGAAGAAAAGATTTGACGAAAATGGCTCAGCGGGTAGAGGAGTTGTGCGAGCTAAGACTGGATCGTTAAATCGAGTAATCACTTTGGCTGGAACCGTGACAACAAAAGATAATGTTTTTCTATCTTTCGCAATTTTGGTAAACAGAGTTGAGCAACCTGAAAATGTTCGAGAAGCGATGGATAATTTGCTAAATAAATTGGCTGAATGCGACTGTGCGATTTCTAAATGATCAATCCACCAATTGAATTACAAAACGCAGTTCAAAATCAATTAAAACATTTTGAAGCTGGAGATTTAGTATTTGTTGGTTGCTCTGGAGGTGCAGATTCCTTAGCTCTTGTTTGGACAACTTCTGTTGTTGCTAAAAGATTAGAATTAAGGGTAGGCGTCATCATTGTTGATCATCAATTATTTTCAGAGTCAAATACGGTTGCCAATACGGCAAAAGAGCAATGTGAAGAATTAGGAATTGAAGAAGTAATAATAAAAAAAGTTAATGTGCAACAAACAAACGAAGGTCTTGAAGCTGCAGCAAGGATTGCACGATACGAAGCATTTGAAAAAGTTTTGACTGAAACAAATGCAAAAGCAATTTTGTTAGCGCATACCCAAGACGATCAGGCAGAGACCGTATTGATGAGATTAACTCGAGGAAGTGGAGCTAAGTCACTTTCAGGAATGGCTGAAATTTCAGGAAAATATTTAAGACCATTTTTACATTTGAGAAAAAAAATAGTGCATGATTCCTTAAATTTAATTAATATGAAAGCCTGGCAAGATCCTGCTAACACTGACAATCAATTCTTACGAGTAAGAGTCAGGCATGAGTTAATGCCAAAAATAATTGAGGTTTTGGGTGAATCAGCAATTAGTTCTTTAGATAAAACAGCTCAATTACTCAGAATTGATAATCAAGCATTAGAAGAATTAGCTACACAATTTTATTCATCGCAAAAAGATGTTCAAACAAATGGATTAGACATAAAAGAATTAGAAAAACTGCCTGAAGCAATCCGCACCAGAGTTCTAAGAATCAGTGCGATTGCCTCAGGAGTTAATCCTGGACCTTTTTCATTTGAACATATTGAGGCTATTGATGCTCTTGTTAAGAATTGGCATGGTCAAGGAAATGTTGATTTACCAGGTTTCATGCAAGCAACTAGGGTCGGTCAATCGTTAAGATTTATCTCATCCAAGAGCTAACTAACAAATAGGAAAATAATGAAAACTGAAGATATAAAAAATCAAATTGTAAGAGAAGTAGTTAGCGAAGAAGCAATTGACAAAAAACTTAGTGAGATTGCAAAACTTATTGAAAAAGATTATGAGGGCAAAGATTTACTACTTGTTGGTGTTTTAAAAGGTGCTGTCATGTGCATGGCAGATCTAAGTAGACATTTAACAAGACACATTGAAATGGATTGGATGGCTGTTTCAACATACGGACACGGAACTACATCTACAGGTGTTGTTCGAATTTTAAAAGATTTAGATACTGATATTGAAAATCGTAATGTTTTGATTGTGGAAGATATTTTAGATTCTGGCTTAACACTTTCTTGGTTAAAAAATAATTTATCTACCAGAGGTCCAGCTTCGGTCGAAATTTTTACGCTGTTAAGAAAACCAGACGCGTTAAAGATTCACGTAGAGCCAAAATATGTGGGCTTTGACATTCCAAATGAATTTGTGATTGGTTATGGCCTGGATTACGCAGAGAAGTACAGAAACTTACGTTCAATCTCAACTTTGCACCCAGACGTCTACACCCAAAAGTCCTAACGCGTAACATCAAAGGTGAGGGCTAATTAGCCAAACACCCACGCGTTACGGAGGAAGGGTTTTTAGGAACCCCGGAAATAGATGAAAGCAAATAAATTCTTTCGAGGTCCATTTTTTTGGATAACTGTTGCTATCACGCTGGTGTTACTCGGAAGTAATGTTTTATCTTCTTCAACGGCTCCAGAAACAATAACAACTTCACAAGCAGTTCTAGCAATTCAAAAAGATCAAGTAAAAAGTGTTAAATTAATTGATCGCGATCAAAGAATTGAATTAGTTTTTAAAGATGGTAAAAAAGCAAAAGCTGACTATATAACTGGTCAAGGTGTTCAATTACAAGAATTACTTCAAGCCAAAGTTGAACGAGGCAGCATTGCCCAAGATGGTTACGACACCGTCGTTCCTAAAGACAATTTTCTTGTGAGTTTGTTGTTCTCGTTATTACCAATTGCTTTAGTAATTTTCTTACTATTTTTCTTTATGGGTCAGATGCAAGGTGGAAATCGAGTTCTAAATTTTGGAAAAGCAAAAGCACGCTCCATAAATAAAGACATGCCTAAGACAACATTTTCAGATGTTGCAGGAGCAGAAGAAGCGGTTGAAGAATTAGAAGAAATAAAAGAATTTTTGTCTGAACCTACGAAATTTCAAGCAGTCGGAGCAAAAATTCCTAAAGGAGTTTTACTCTACGGTCCTCCGGGAACTGGTAAAACACTTTTAGCAAGAGCTGTTGCTGGAGAAGCAGGTGTTCCATTCTTTTCAATTTCTGGTTCTGACTTTGTGGAAATGTTTGTTGGAGTTGGAGCAAGTCGAGTAAGAGATTTATTTGAACAAGCAAAAGCTGCTGCTCCAGCAATTATCTTTGTTGATGAAATTGATGCAGTGGGAAGACAACGTGGCGCAGGTTTAGGTGGCGGTCATGATGAACGTGAACAAACCTTAAATCAACTATTGGTTGAAATGGATGGATTTGATGTAAACGTTGGAGTTATTTTAATTGCTGCAACAAATAGACCAGATGTGTTAGACCCAGCTTTGCTTCGACCAGGAAGATTTGATCGTCAAATTGCTGTTGAAAGACCAGATCTAAAAGGTCGTGAAAAGATTTTGCAAGTTCATGCAAAAGGTAAACCAATTGCAGAAGATGTTAATTTGCATGATTTCGCTAAAAGAACACCAGGTTTTACTGGCGCTGATTTAGCAAACGTGTTAAACGAAGCAGCATTATTAACTGCTCGAAGTGGAAAGAAATTTATTGATTCCTTAATTGTTGATGAAGCAATTGATCGAGTAATTGCTGGACCACAGAAGCGAACTAGATTAATGAATGACAAGGAAAGATTAATAACTGCTTATCATGAAGGCGGACATGCATTAGTTGCTGCTGCGTTACCAAATACAGATCCAGTACACAAAATCACAATTTTGCCAAGAGGTAGAGCACTTGGTTACACAATGGTTTTACCTGAACAAGACACATATTCAACAACTAGAAATCAAATGCTTGACCAACTTGCCTACATGTTGGGTGGACGAGCAGCCGAAGAAATGGTTTTCCATGATCCAACAACTGGTGCATCAAATGATATTGAAAAAGCAACTGGTGTTGCCAAAGCTATGGTTACTCAATATGGAATGACCGAAAGATTAGGTGCTATTAAATATGGAACAGAAGGTAGAGATGTATTCCTTGGTAGAGATTTAAATCATCAGAGAGATTATTCAGAAGAAGTTGCTGCTGCAATTGATGAAGAAGTAAGAAAACTTATTGATAATGCGCACCACGAGGCCTACGCAATTCTTGATTTGAACAGAGCAATTTTAGATAAATTAGTAGTTGAACTACTTGAAAAAGAAACTCTTGATAAAGAAGAAGTTGCTGAAATATTCAAAAAATTAAAACGTCGACCTAACAGACCAGCTTGGACAGGTTCAAACAAAAGAAAGCCTTCTAAAAAAGGCCCAGTAAAAGCTCCTGTTCGTTTAGTTAAACCTGAGGACACAAAAGCTTCATTAGAACATCCAACAGATTCACCAAGTACCGGTGGAGCTGTTGCAAGTGAAGTTAAAAAATCTAAAAAATAGCAGCTTAATATGAATGAAAAAACCCGAATCAGCCCAACAGCTGATCCATTAGCAGATATAGATCCTGCTCAAAGACAAAGTTTCGATCAAACGAAAATTGAAAAAGCAATTCGAGAAATAATTATTGCAATTGGGGAAGATCCTGATCGTGATGGTTTGCAAGATACTCCTGCTCGAGTGGCACGAGCTTATAAAGAAATGTTTTCAGGTCTTTATAAACGTCCAGAGGAAGTATTAGCAACAACATTTGACTTAAACCATAACGAATTAGTAATTGTTAAGAATATTGATATTTTCTCAGTTTGTGAGCATCATTTATTACCATTTGTTGGCAAAGCAAGTGTTGGTTACATTCCAAATAACAACGGTCAAATTACAGGATTATCAAAACTTGCTCGTTTGATCGATGTTTATGCCAAAAGACCACAGGTGCAAGAAAGACTAACTTCTCAAGTTGCAGATGCTTTAATGAGAATTCTTAAACCACAAGGAGTAATTGTGGTTATTGAATGTGAACATTTCTGTATGAGTATGCGTGGTGTAAGTAAACCTGGATCAAAAACAACTACTTCTGTAGTGCGTGGAAATTTGGAAGACCCTGCCTTAAGACACGAAGCATTAACACTTATTTCCCATAACTCATGACTCAAGGCTTACGCCGACAACCAGCGAATCTGTCTTCAGATTTAGCGAATAAAAAAAGATGTTTAGTTGTTGGAGTTTTAAATGTCACTCCCGATTCTTTTTCTGACGGGGGACTCTTCGTTGACACAAAATCAGCAGTTGCTCACGCACAAGAATTGATCAAAAATGGAGCAGACCTAATCGATGTTGGTGGTGAATCAACTAGACCAGGGGCGACTCGAATTGAAACACTACAAGAACAACAACGCGTAATTCCGGTTATTGAAGAATTAACAAATTTAGGAATACCTACCAGTATTGACACAATGCGTAGTCAAACCGCAGAAATTGCGGTTAAAGCCGGTGCACAAATTATTAATGACGTTAGTGGCGGATTAGCTGATGAAAATATGCATAAAACTGCTGCGCAATTTAATGTGCCATACGTTTTGATGCATTGGCGTGGCCATTCCAAAGTTATGGACGATTTAGCTAAATATAAAAATGTAACTGATGAAGTAATTAGTGAATTAAAAATCCAAATTGAAAAAGCTGAAAAATCAGGAATCAATCGAAATAACCTTGTCGTTGACCCGGGTCTAGGTTTTGCAAAGAATCCAGATCACAATTGGCAGATTTTAAAAGAGATCAACAAATTACAAAGTCTTGATTTACCTATTTATATAGGAGCATCTCGAAAAAGATTTTTAGCAGATTTTTCATTTCCAAAGGATTCAAAAGATCCAAAAGATAGAGATTTAGCAACTTCAGCAATTACCACGTATGTTGCATTACATGGGGCATGGGCAGTTCGGGTACACGATGTACCTGGAAGTGTTGCTGCCGTTAAAGTTGCATCGCAAATTAAGGAAATTTAATGGCAAATGACAAAGTAAAAATTAGTGGCATTAAAGCATTTGGTTATCACGGCGTTTTTGAACACGAAAGAAAAGAAGGCCAAGAGTTTGTAGCTGATGTGGAGTTTGAATATGAAACATCTGATGCAATTAAGTTTGACCTGATAGATAACGCAATTGATTACGGTGCTGTTTCAATTTTAGTAAAATCGATACTTGAAGGAGAACCGAAGAATTTAATTGAAAAGGTGGCAGACGAAATAGCGCAACAAATTTTAGCAAACTTTAATGTTAATTACGTAAAAATTGACCTACACAAACCAAAAGCACCATTAAAAATGGAATTCACAGACGTTGTTGTCAGTGTGGAAAGAAGAAAATGAAAGCAATTATCGCCCTTGGTTCAAATCTGGGTGATCGTTTGAATTATCTACAACTGGCAATAATTGAAATCAATTTAATAGGCGACACTAAAATAAGTGATATTTCAAGTGTTTATGAAACTCTTCCAGTTGGAGGACCTGAGCAAGGAAATTTCTTAAATGCAGTGGTTTGCTTAGAAACCGAGTTAAAGGCTGAGGAATTATTATTAAAGCTTTTGTTGATTGAATTAAACCTTGGTAGAAAACGAGATATTGTTTGGGGACCTAGAACTTTAGATTTAGATTTAATTTGGTTTGATAACCAAAAAATAGATTCAGAAAAATTAACATTGCCCCATCCCCGAGCTCATGAGAGATGTTTTGTGCTAAAACCTTGGTTTGAAATTGATTCCTTGGCCAAAATAGGTGACAAATATATAAAAGAGATAATGAGCGATTTGGATTGCACTGGAGTAAAAATTTTCCCATTAAAATTGGTTAATTCATGAAACCTACTACAAGAAAAAATATCTTTAGTTTCATTTTTATCGCAACCATTGTTGGCTATTTTCTGCCTAGTATTTATGAAAATATCTTTGCAACTTATATTCCTGTAAGTATGAACACCGTGTTTGCACTTATTCTGCTTGATTTTGCACTTTTGTATTGGTTATTAATTTTTAAAAACCGTCTAAAGAATGCAAGAGATAACAAGCAGGATGCATCTAGGCGTAAGTCTCCTCCACATCCACTGGTAGCAGCAAGGACAGTGGCATTGGCATTCGCAGGAAGCAGATCAGCTTGTTTAATTTTGGGTTTTTATTTAGGAACAATTTTCAATTTTCTACCAAATCTAGAACTCTCACCGATAAAGACAAGATTTTCTATTTCTCTTGTAATTCTTGCGCTTAGTGCAATCCTTTTAGGACTTTCTCTTTGGTTGGAAAAGATTTGCAGAATAAAGGATTCAAATGACAAACCGGGCGATAACGCGTCATTTGCATAAAGAATAGAGTTTGGGCATGACTCAGTTAGTTCATGGCAACGCAGAACTGCGTTTAGCAATGAATGGTTTAGGAAGCAATATTTGTTTAGTTCCAACCATGGGAGCACTTCATGAAGGTCATGCTGCCCTAATTGCTGCGGGAAGAGAATTTGTCGGCAAAGAAGGTTGCGTAGTTGTTAGTGACTTTGTAAATCCTAAACAATTTGGTCAAAATGAAGATTTCGAAAAATATCCTAGAAATATTGAAAAAGATTTACAAATAGCGCATAGTGCAGGTGCTCACATTTTGTGGGCTCCCAGTGTTGAAGATGTTTATCCTGGTCAATGGCCACTTGATATTGAAACAGATCCAAGATTTGAAATTTTAGAAGGAAAATCTCGACCCGGTCATTTTGCTGCAGTAATTGAAGTAGTTACTCGTTTATTTAATATTGTTCAACCAAATGTTGCTGTATTTGGCGAAAAAGATTTTCAGCAACTTATTTTTGTATCGGAAATGGCTAGAAAAAGAGATCCACAAATTGGAATCCTGGCTGTACCGACAATAAGAGACTCAGATGGTTTAGCGCTATCTAGTAGAAATGTTTATTTATCTTCTGATCAACGAAATGTTGCTCACTTGATTCCTATGGCTTTAAAGCAAGGGGTATTTCTTGCCAGTAAAGGTTTTAAGATTAGTGAAATTAAAGAAAAAGTTAAAGAAGTAATAACTAAATCAGATTTAATTGAGATTGAATACATTGAAATATTAAACAATGAATTAGGCGAATTAAATCCTGGAATTGTCGGACGAATTCTAATTGCTGCTAAGTTAGGAAATACACGTTTAATTGATAACATGCCCATTCTTCTTAGGGAAAAACAATGAGTCAAATTAATTTGGTTCAAAAACTAAATTCCGCCGAACCAGGTTGGACAATAAATGCTGATGTAATTGTTATCGGATCAGGAATTGCCGGATTGACTGCCGCACTTTCAGCCCGAGCTAAAAACTTGTCTGTCTTACTTTTAACAAAAGATGTTTTATCAACAGGCTCAACCTCTTGGGCACAAGGCGGAATTGCTGCAGCCTTAGGACCTGGTGACTCTCCGGATCAACATTTTCAAGACACATTAGAAGCTGGAGCAGGATTATGTGATCAAGATGCTGTGAAAATTCTTGTACAAGAAGGACCAGCAGCTGTAAGAAGATTAATAAATTTAGGTGCGACTTTTGATTTAGATTCATATGGAAACGTTGCATTAACTAGAGAAGGTG
>JBJOKB010000092.1:0-11608 GCA_046046315.1 Actinomycetota bacterium
GTTGGGTGATATCCAGGTAAATTCATAACCGGAGGCCAATTAAAAGTTGTTTTTGCATTTAGTGCATCTTTTGAAATATCAACAAGAACCGGTCCTGGTCGACCAGTTGCAGCTAAGTGAAAAGCTTCAGCAATTGCGCGAGGAATATCGTCTGCTTTTGTGACTAAATAATTGTGTTTAGTTATAGGAAAAGTAATACCCCTAATATCAGCTTCTTGAAATGCATCGGTTCCAATTGCATTTGAAGGAACTTGACCAGTAATTGCCACCATTGGAACGGAGTCCATATGGGCATCAGCAATTGGTGTAACTAAGTTTGTTGCTCCTGGTCCACTTGTGGCCATACAAACTCCAACACGACCAGTTACTTGGGCATAACCTTCAGCTGCATGGCCTGCGCCTTGTTCATGTCTTACTAAAATGTGTCGAACTTTTTTTGAATCCATCATTGGATCATAAGCAGGAAGAATTGCTCCACCAGGAATTCCAAAGACCGTATCCACACCAGCTGATTCAAGAGAATGAATCAAACTTTGTGCACCAGTAATTTCGGTCATTTATTTTTTCCTTTTATCGGGGAAGAATTCTTTTTTAAGAGAATCCATCAATTGTTTCAGTTGGACTTCGCCCACTAAAAAACCCCCCGGCCTTTTGGGCAAACGGAGGGTGGCGCGTGGGCTAAATCTTGCTAGCCGACGCGCTCGCTAACTACTACGAGTGCATTTCTCATTAAATAAAGAGTACAACCTTATTTATAACTGGTCTAGTCGGAGGTATTGCTCCTGACTAGTTACAGACCGCACCTTCAGCAGATGTGCCAACTAATTTTGCATACTTACCTAAAACACCACTTGTATATCTTGGATCTGCTGGTTTCCATCCTGCACGTCGTTTTTCTAATTCGACTGCATCAACCAGTAAATCTAATCTTCGAGCTTCTAAATCTAAACGAATCTTGTCACCCGTTTGAGCTAACGCAATTGGTCCACCATCTGTTGCTTCAGGTGCAACATGTCCAATACAAAATCCAGCGGTGGCACCACTGAATCTGCCATCGGTAATTAACATGACATCTTTTCCTAAACCAGCACCTTTAATGGCTGCGGTAACGGCCAACATTTCACGCATTCCTGGTCCACCTTTTGGGCCTTCATAGCGAATAACTACAACGTCGCCTTTAACAATTTTTCCTGTTGTAACTGCATCCATTGCATATTTTTCATCATCAAATACTTTTGCTGTACCTTCAAATATTGGAGATTCAATTGAGGCCGCTTTAATAACAGCACCTTCCGGAGCAAGGGATCCTTTAAGGATTACTAAACCACCTGTTTTATGAATTGGATTATTGACGGCATGAATTATTTTTCCATCTGGATCTGGTGGATTAATTTCTTTTAGATTTTCAGCAACAGTTTTTCCAGTCACAGTTAAAGCATCGCCGTGAATTAGTCCTGCATCTAAAAGGGCTTTCATAACTACTGGAATGCCACCAATTTTATCTAAGTCATTCATAACAAATCGACCAAATGGTTTCACATCAGCAAGGTGAGGAGTTTTATCCCCAATTCTATTAAAATCATCAATTGTTAAATCAACTTTTGCTTCATGAGCTATTGCTAATAAATGAAGTACTGCATTTGTCGAACCACCAAGCGCCATAACCACAGTTATCGCGTTCTCAAAAGCTTTTTTAGTCATAATGTCGCGAGCAGTAATTCCTAAACGAATTAAATTAACAACAGCTTCTCCCGCTGCGAAAGCATCAGCATCTCTTCTATTGTCAACAGCTGGAGCAGACGCACTTCCAGGAAGTGCCATTCCTAATGCTTCGGCAGCAGAGCTCATTGTGTTTGCGGTAAACATTCCTCCACATGCGCCTTCACCAGGACATGCTGCTCTTTCAATTTCGCCTAATTCTGATTCGGAAATCTTTCCAAGTGCACAAGCTCCAACACCTTCGAAAACATCTTGAATTGTTAAATCTTTACCATTTAAATTTCCAGGCATAATTGATCCGTTATAAACAAAAACGTTTGCTAAATCTAATCTGGCCGCTGCCATTAACATTCCAGGCAATGATTTATCGCATCCTGCCAAAGTAACTGATCCATCTAATCTTTCCGCATGCATAACGCATTCAACAGAGTCAGCAATTATTTCTCTGCTTACTAAAGATGCACGCATTCCTTCATGTCCCATTGAGATTCCATCGGAAACAGAAATTGTGGCAAATTCCATTGGGAAACCACCTGCAGCAAATACACCGGCTTTTGCTTTTTCAGCTAGACGTCTAAGAGACATATTGCAAGGAGTTATTTCATTCCATGAAGACGCAATACCTATTTGAGGTTTTTTAAAGTCATCGTCTTTCATTCCCACAGCGCGAAGCATTGCTCTTGCTGGGGCTCGTTCAAAACCTTCAGTTACATCTTTACTGCGAGGTTTTAAATCGCCAGGTTTAGTTGCCATATTTAAACCCTACCTATATGAAATAAAAGGTGTTTATTGACCTAAAGTTTTAAGAACTAACTCTCTTACTTTGGCAGCATCTGCACTTCCACCTGTTGTTTTCATAACCGCTCCTACGATTACTCCCACAACTTGAACTTTGCCTTCGCGAATCTTGGCTGCAGCGTCAGGATTGGCAGCTATTGCTGCTTCAATCGCAGGAATTAAGGCTGAATCATCTGAAACAACTGAGAGATTTCGTTTTGAAATAATGTCATCTGGATTTCCTTCTCCATTTAATATAGCTTCAATTACTTGACGAGCAAGTTTGTCAGTCAACTTTCCTTCATTTACTAAGGCATCAATTCTTGCAACATCTTTAGGGGTAATTTTTAAGTCAATTAATTCCACACCAGCTTTACTGGCATGCCCTGAAAGCTCCCCTGCCCACCATTTACGCGCTGATGCGGGTGAAGTTCCTTGCGAAATTGTGTCAGCAATTAAATCAACTCCGCCAAGAGTTGCTACATCACGCATTTCTAAATCAGTGAAATTCCATTCTTTAGCCAAACGAGTTCTTCTGATTGATGGTTGTTCAGGTAATTCTTTTTTAAGCTTTTCAATCCAAGCTTTGTCAGGAGCGATTGGCACAAGATCTGGTTCAGGGAAATATCGATATTCTTCTGCTACTTCTTTACTTCTTCCACTTCTAGTAGTGCCGGTATCTTCTTGAAAATGTCTAGTTTCTTGTTTTATTTTGCTGCCTTTATCAAGTTCAAGTGATTGTCTTTCAATTTCACTTCTTATTGCTCTTTCCACGCTTCGAAGTGAATTAACGTTTTTAGTTTCAGTTCTAGTTCCCCAAGTTTTTGAACCCTTTGGAGTAAGTGAAAGGTTTACATCACAGCGAAGAGATCCTTCTTCCATTCGCACATCAGAAACTTTTAATCCACGTAATAAATCTCTTAGTTCTGTTACATAAGCTTTTGCAACCAAAGGTGCATATTCTCCCGTATCTGGAACAGGTTTAGTCACAATTTCAACTAATGGAATACCGGCACGGTTGTAATCAACTAATGAATAATCGGCCCCGTGAATTCTTCCAGTTGAGCCACCTGCATGGGTTAATTTTCCTGTGTCTTCTTCCAAATGCACACGTTCAATTTCAACTCTAAAAGATTTTGTTCCTTCATCTGTATCGACTAATACATCTAAGTAACCATTTGAACAAAGTGGTTCGTCATACTGGCTGGTCTGAAAATCTTTAGGCATATCAGGATAGAAATAATTCTTTCGAGCAAATCTTGAATATTCGGCAATAGTGCAGTTGAGAGCTAAACCAATTCGAATTGTTGACTCGATTCCTATGGCATTTGCCACAGGTAAGGATCCTGGTAAACCTAAACATGTTGGGCATGTTTGTGTGTTTGGTTCAGCTCCAAATTCAGTAGAGCATCCGCAAAACATTTTTGAGTTAGTTGATAATTCAACGTGGGTTTCTAAACCTAAAACAGGGTCATACTTCTTTATCGCTTCATCAAAAGTACTCATTTAACACCACCAAGTTCTGGCACTTGATCAATTAGCAAGCCGTTCCATTTGGATTTCAATGACGCTTCAATTGCTCCACCGACGCGATACATTCGATCATCTTTCATAAACGGGGCGATAATTTGCAAACCAACCGGTAATTTATCTTCGTCTGCTAAACCTATTGGCACACTCATAGCCGGAATTCCAGCAAGAGATGGTGGCAAAGTTGCAAGATCTGCTAAATACATTGCCATTGGATCGTTAACTCTTTCACCTAATCCCCAAGCTGTGGTTGGTGAAGTTGGTGAAATTAAAACATCTACTTCTTTAAATGCATTGTTTAAATCTTGAGCAATTAAAGCTCGTACTTTTTGTGCTTGAGCATAATAGGCGTCGTAATAACCTGAAGATAATGCATACGTACCAATCATAATTCTTCGTTTTACTTCTTTACCAAAACCTTTTTCACGTGTTTTATTCATTACTTCTTCTGCACTTAAATTGCCGTCATCAACTCTTAAGCCATAACGCATTCCATCAAAACGAGCTAGATTACTTGAAGCCTCACTGGGTGCGATCAAATAATAAGTAGCAAGCGCATACAAAGAGTGAGGAATTGAAATTTCTTTAACTTCAGCACCCATTGATTTAAGTAGTTCAACAGATTCGTTAAATCTATTTAAGACTCCTGTTTGCCAGCCATTTCCACCGAGCTCTTTGATAATTCCAACTTTCATTCCTTTAACATCTTGTAATTTGGCAGCATTTACGACATCTGGCACTGGTTGATTAATACTTGTCGAATCCAGTGGATCATGTCCTGCCATAACCTCATGCAACATTGCGCAATCTAAAACTGTGCGGGCAAATGGACCTGCTTGATCAAGAGATGATGCAAATGCAACTAAACCAAATCTTGAAACGCCACCATAACTTGGTTTTGCACCCACAATTCCTGTAACTGCAGCAGGTTGTCTAATTGATCCACCAGTATCAGTTCCAATTGCAAGTGGTGCAAAAAAAGCAGAAACAGCAGCAGATGAACCGCCAGATGAACCACCTGGAATCTTAGTTAAATTCCACGGGTTTTTAGTAGGAAAGTATGCACTGTTTTCAGTTGATGAACCCATTGCAAATTCATCCATATTTGTTTTTCCAAGAATTACTATTCCAGCTTTCTTTAAATTCTTTACAACTGTTGAGTCATAAGGCGGAATCCAGCCTTCTAATATTTTGGAACCACAGGTTGTTGGAACACCTTTTTGAGTTAAAACATCTTTAAGCGCAAGAGGCACACCTGCTAGGGCTGAAACCTTTTTATTTTCTTTTCTACTTTTATCTACTTCTTCTGCTTGTTTGATTGCTCCATCTTTATCAACGTGTAAAAAAGATTGAACTGCATCATCTAGCGAATTAATTCGATCAAGATGAGCTTTTGTTACCTCAACTGCACTTACTGAACCTTTAGTTAATTCATCGCTTAGATCAACAGCACTCAATTTCGTTAAATCTGACATCATTCCTCATCCAAAATTCGAGGAACTCTGAAACGATCATCTTCTGATGCTGGAGCTGAGCGCAGTACTTCTTCTCTTTTTAAGGATTCTCGAGTGACATCTTCACGAAAAATATTAACTAAACCTGTCGCATGAGACATAGGTTTTACATCTTTGGTTGAAACTTCGCCAACTTTTGCTACTGATTCAAGAATGATCTCTAGTTGTTGCGCATATTCATCTAATTCAGATTCTGCTAAATCTAAACGAGCCAATCTTGCTAAGTTCGCAACTTCTTCACGGGTTATTCTTGACACGATTTATATCTTATTCTTTAGTCCGTTGTTGCTAATTTCAGCGCTTCCTCAATGCCTTTATTAAGCAACACCTCAAAGTTTTCTGCATCCAATTTGGGGATTCCCAGAGTTATAGCCTTTGAGTATTTACTTCCATCTGCTCTGCCATAAACCAACAATGTGGTGTTTTTGCTGACAGATCCTGAAACTTTTCCACCTCTTTCCAATACAGCGTTAGTAGCACCATCGCGAGAAAAATTTGGAACAGATCCAGTGATTACAAAATTCAAATCTTTTAAAGGTTGAGGTCCTGTTAATTCATCGTCTTTAATTCTTACTCCAGCTCTTGCCCACTTACCAACAATTTCCCTATGCCAGTCTTCGCTAAACCACTCTTTGACAGCAATGCCTATTACTTCACCGACACCGTTTACTTCAGAAAGTTTTTCAAGTGGCGCATTAGCAATATTTTCTAAAGATTTAAATTCTCTTGCCAGCGCTTGGGCTGCTGTTGGTCCAACATGTCTGATTGATAACGCAACTAATATTCGCCACAAAGGTCTTGTTTTTGCAGAAGTTAATTGTGCAAGAAGTTCTTCCCCATTTTTATTCAACGGTCTTCCTGTTTCGCCTTTACCAGGAGCTCTTGTGAAATATTCACTTTTTTCTAAATCTTTTGCAGTAAGTTCAAAAAGATTTCCTTCATCTTTTAATATTTTGTCATTTAGTAACGCAGCAGCTGACTTCGAACCTAATCCCTCTATGTCCATTGCGCCACGAGATCCAACATGAAAAAGTCTTTCCCTCAATTGCGCAGGACACGTTTGTGCATTCGAACAACGAAGATCAACGTCTCCTTCTTTAGCTGGCGCAAGTTTGGTTCCACATTCTGGACACTTTGCTGGCATTTGAAACTTTTTTTCTGAGCCATTTCTAAGTTCCACAACAGGCCCAACAATTTCTGGAATTACATCCCCTGCTTTTCGCAGATAAACAGTATCCCCAATTAATACACCTTTTCGAATTATTTCTTCTTGATTGTGAAGTGTGGCCATTGAAACTGTTGAACCGGCAACTTTTATTGGCTGCATAACTGCAAAAGGCGTAACTCTTCCCGTTCTTCCCACGTTTACTTCGATGTCAATTAATTTGGTTCTCACAACTTCTGGAGGATATTTATACGCAACAGCCCATCGAGGAGTCCTCGATGTGGCACCTAAATTTTTTTGTGTATTTATGTCATTTACTTTTACAACGACACCATCTATTTCATGACTTAAATCTCGGCGCTTATTTCCAAATTCTTCGATGAATGAGATAACGCTTTTTAAATCTTTTGTAACTTTGGTGGTCGTAGCAACAGGAAGCCCAAGATTTCCCAAAGTTTTATAGGCATCTGCTTGAGTTTTAAATTCAAAACCTTCTAATGCACCAATTCCATGCACTACTAGCTTCAATCTTGATAGCGATGAAGTAGACCTATTGAATTCAGATTTGAGTTTTTCTATTCGCGAATCAGATTTCTTTTCACTTTTTGCAATTGATAATTCTTCTTCTCGTTTATCCACTCTTTGGCGAATAGTTCCTGCTGCCGCATTTCGAGGATTGGCAAAAGGAGTTCGACCTAGGTCCATGACTTCATTATTTAATGAATCAAAATCTTTCAAATCAAAATAAACTTCGCCCCTTACTTCAATAACTCTTGGAATCTTGGCGCCATTTGTTGCTTTTAAAGATCTTGGGATGGTGGGAATAAATTGAGTGTTATATGTGACGTCTTCTCCAACGCGGCCATCACCTCTTGTTGCAACTCGAGATAATTTTCCGTCTAAATACAAAAGATTTAAAGCAAGGCCATCAACTTTTAATTCACAAATTGTTTCAGGCAAACTACCAGTATTTTTACTTACTCTATTGGCCCATTCTTCAAGTTCTTCAACATCAAAAACATCTTCCAAGCTCATCATTCTGACGCGATGTTCAACTGGTTCAAATAATTCTGAAGCAACTCCTCCTACTGATTGAGTCGGAGAATCTTGAGTAGCTAATTCCGGGTATTTTTGCTCAAGATTTTCAAGTTCCTTAAAAGCTTTGTCGTATTCGTCATCAGAAATAGTTGGAGAATCTAAAACATAATATTGGCGTCTTGCTTCTTCAACAACTTCAACAAGTTCTGACCAGCGATTTTTTGCGCTATCGGGAATTGATTTAGACATTTGACCTAAATTTAATTAACTACGCGTAGCGGTTACAACAGTGCCACTACCGATTACTCGAGTGTTGTCATAAAGAGCAATAGTTTGACCAGGGGCTAGTGCAGTCAAAGGCTCGACGAATTCAACAGTTAAATTGCCATCTTTATGAAAAGCTCTTGCTTTTAAAGCTTTCGAATGTGCCCTAACTTGCGCACTGCACTCAAATTGTGCCTCGGGAGCTTGTCCACACCAAATTAAATTTGTGGCGGTGACTACATCTACTCGAAGCATTGTTGGTAATCCAACTAAAACAGTTTTTGTTTTTGAATCTGTGCCCACTACAAAACGACGAGAACGATCTTCTCGAGGCTTTTCTAAATGAAGACCTTTACGCTGTCCAACAGTGAAATTAAAGACGCCTTCATGTTCACCAATCTCTTGACCGGTTTCTACATCAATTATTTTTCCAGGATCTTGACCAAGTTTTTTGTTTAAGAATTCAGCAGTATCGCCATCAGGAATAAAACAAATATCATGTGAGTCAGGTTTTGCTGCTGTTATCAATCCGCGCTTTTCTGCTTCTTTTCTGATGTCTGGTTTAACTGAATCGCCCAGAGGTAAAATTGTGTGCGAAAGTTGTTCTGGTGTTAGAACACTTAAAACATATGATTGATCTTTTTTGTCATCGATTGCTCTATGCAAAGTTGGCCCATTAGGAGTTTGAATTATTTGGGCATAGTGGCCTGTAGCAACGGCATCAAAACCAAGCGCAAGAGATCTTTCTAGTACAGCTTGAAATTTGATCTTTTCATTACAACGAACACAAGGATTTGGTGTTCTTCCTTCAGCATATTCAGAGACAAAATTTTCAATTACTTCCCTTTGAAATTCTTCACTTACATCCCAAATATAAAAAGGAATTCCTAAACGATCAGCCACACGTCTTGCGTCTCTGGCATCATCTAATGTGCAACAACCTTTACCACCAGCATGTCCTTTAACTTTTGCTAAAGCTAAATGAATTCCCACAACGTCATAGCCTTGATCAACTAAACGAGCAGCTGCAACAGAAGAATCCACACCACCACTCATGGCGGCAACTACACGTTTACTCATTTCTTTACCGCAGGCTTTCCTGCTCTTTTCGCTCTTTCCACAATTGCAGGAAGAACTTGCATAACTGCGTCAACATCATCTGGTGTTGAGGTTGAACCAAATGAAAAACGAAGAGAAGCTCTTGCAGTTACTTCATCTCTTCCCATTGCAATAAGTACATGAGAGGGTTGCGGAATTCCGGCTGAACATGCAGAACCAGTTGAACATTCAATCCCTTGCGCATCAAGCAGCATCAATAATGCATCGCCTTCGCAGCCATTGAATGAAAAATGAACATTGCCAGGTAAACGATTATCAGGGTCACCATTTAAAACAACATCTGGAATGTGTTCTTGAATTCTTTTAATTAAATCTTTTCGTAAGGAAGTTAGTCTGTTTGCTCGAGCAACTCTTTGAGAAACTGCTGTGGTTATTGCAGCAGCAAATCCTGCAATTGCAGGCGCAGCAAGAGTTCCTGAGCGCACATCTCTTTCCTGTCCACCCCCATGTAACAAAGGCGTTAATTCAAGATCTCTTTTAACAACTAAAGCCCCAATTCCTTGTGGTCCTCCGACTTTATGTCCAGAAATTGTCATCGCATCTAATCCAGAATTTTGAAAATGAACTTCTAAGCAACCAACTGCTTGAACAGCATCTGAATGAATTGAAGTTTTATATTCATGGGCAATTTTTACTAACTCATTTATTGGTTGGACTGTACCTACTTCATTATTAGCCCACATAACCGTTACAAGAGCAACATCATTTGGATTTTTTTCAAATGCTTGTCTTAAAGTTTCCGGTAAAACTCTTCCCAAATTATCTACAGGCAAGATCTCAACTTCTGCTTCTTCATGTTCACCTAGCCACATGACGGGATCTAAAACTGCATGGTGTTCTACTGCAGAAACTAATACTCTTTTTTTATTTTTATCTTTCTTTTGAGCTGCCCAATACAAACCTTTAACAGCTAAATTATTGGCTTCAGTTCCACCACCGGTAAAAATCACTTCAATTGGTCTAGCGCCAATTGCAGCTGCAATTACTTCTCGACTTTCTTCAACAACTCTTCGTGCTCTTCTACCAGAGGAATGAAGTGAAGATGGATTTCCTACTTGCGCTAATTCAGCACTCATCGCAGCAATGGATTCAGCCAACATCGGAGTTGTCGCTGCATGATCTAGATAAGTCATGTTCTTAAGTTTAGACGATTTAGAACAATGCGCTGGCGAGGTCTCGTCGAGCCTTAATTACCTCAGGATCGCTATCTCCTACAACTACAAATAACTCCAAAAGTCGTGATCTTAATCTGTCTCTATCTTCGCCACTTGAAATCTTGATGGCATTAATTAGCACTGCAAATCCAGCGCCCGGATTTCCTTTCATTAATTCTAAATCTGCTAATTGCATTTGGCTTTCAAAATCTTTTCGATCACTAGCTTTTTGTAAAACTTCATCAGGATTTAATTTAGAAGCTCTCTCTAATAACCCAACTTGAGCAAGGCCGGCTTGCGCAACTTGGTCAGCAGGATTTTGATTAAGCATTTCTTTATATGCATTTGTTGCTGAAACGAAGTCACCTTTTTCAATTGCATTAAATGCAGCTTCAAGACGTGGGTCAATCTTTTCCTCTTCAACAACAGAGGTTTCATTTTGTATCTCGGAATTGATTGAACCATTTACCCCTTGCTCAGCTGCAATTCTTAAAACTTCTTCAATTACTTGCCGAAGTTCTGCTTCAGGAATTGCGCCTTGAAAAAGTGGGCCCGCTGATTCCCCAATCACGGCAAAAACTGCAGGAATTGATTGGACTTGAAACATTTGGGAAAGTCTGGGATTTGCATCAACATCTATTTTTGCTAAGACAAATCTTCCTTTATATTCGGCCGCTAACTTTTCTAATATTGGTGAAAGTTGTTTACACGGACCACACCATTCAGCCCACAAGTCAACAATTACTGGAACTGTTTTTGAAATATCAATAACTTTTTGTTGAAAATCTTGTTCACTTACATCAACGACAACTCCAGCTGGAGCATTTGCGACAGCTTGACTTGCTGCACTTTGAGCTTTTTTAGCTTGAGCAAGTGCTCCTAAATCAATGGCTCCGCGCATCGGAATTTGGTTGCTCAATTTTTTGCCTCACTAAGTCTGTTACACATACCTTACTAATTACTAGATATCGTTCCACTTCTCCATTGGGCCATCCCAAGTTTTTGGGAGAGGAACCAAATTAGGCGCAATCATTTTCACAATTTCATTTAAGACAACTTGGACACTATTTTCTCCAACCCACAAATGCTTAGCACCAGTTGCTGGAACAATTTTGATATTTGGTGCCACACTAAATTTTTCTTTTGCTTCATGTGGTTTTAAATAATCATCAAATTCTGGAACTAAAGCCACGACCGGAAATGCAATATCTTTCCATCTTGCTAGCTCTTCCGGTGTGGTAAATCTTAGAGGTGGAGAAAGAAGGATTACTCCACTTAAATCTTGATCAAATGCATGTCGAAGTGTTACATCAGTTCCAAATGACCAT
>JBJOKB010000112.1:0-2985 GCA_046046315.1 Actinomycetota bacterium
ATTTTGTAAAAAAATTATCAAGCATGAAAGTTAAAGAACAAGGCCTTTATTTACCAGAATTTGAGCACGACAATTGTGGTGCAGGATTTATCTGTAATTTGAATGGAATCAAGTCGAATGACATTATTCACAAAGCACTTGACATCCTAATTAAATTAGAGCACCGTGGTGCGGTAAGTGCCGATGGAAGAACGGGAGATGGAGCTGGAATTTTATTTGATATTCCAGATGCTTTCTTTAAAAAAGTATGCCATTTCGAGCTGCCAGAAGTTCGCGAATATGCTGTAGGTATGCTTTTTTTACCAAAAAGTCAAAATCAAGTTGATTTTTGTATCAAGACTTTTGAAAAATGCGTTCAAGATCAAAATCTACAAATATTAGGTTGGAGAGATGTTCCTGTTGATGTGTCTAATTTAGGACAAGTAGCAGCAGAAAAAGAACCAACAATTAAACAAGTTTTTGTTGGTAAAAATGGATTGAACATTACGGAACAAGAATTCAATGCCAAATTATTTGCTGCAAGAAAAATTTCGGAGCATGCGATCCGCAACTCTAAAACATCAGAAAGCCACAGATACTATTTTACAAGTTTATCTACTACTGTTATTATTTATAAAGGATTATTGATGCCAGAAGACATCAGTAGGTATTATACCGATTTAACGGATACGGATTTGGTAACCAGATTGGCTTTGGTTCACCAACGTTTCTCAACCAACACATTCCCATCTTGGGATTTGGCGCAACCATTTAGATACATGTGTCATAATGGAGAGATCAATACCTTGAGAGGAAATGTAAGCCGTATGCGTTCTCGTGAAGAATTGATGGAAAGTCCAATCTTCGGAGACGATATCAAAAAATTATTCCCAATTATTTTAGAAGGAAAATCCGATTCAGCTTCTATGGACATGGTAGTTGAATTATTGATTATGACTGGGCGATCTTTACCGGAGGCGATGATGATGGTAGTCCCAGAAGCTTGGGAAAAACACCAAACCATGTCGAAAGAGAAAAAAGCGTTCTATGAATACAACTCTTGTATCATGGAACCATGGGATGGGCCTGCTTCTATTCCGTTTACTGACGGAAATGTAATTGGAGCTTTATTAGATAGAAATGGACTTCGTCCTTCTCGATATACATTGACAAAAAGTGGATTTGTAATCATGTCATCAGAAATTGGTGTATTAGACATTGATCCAGAAGATGTGATTAAACACGGTCGTTTAGAGCCAGGAAAAATGTTCTTGGTAGACATGAACGAAGGTCGAATTATCGAAGATGAAGAAGTTAAAAATGCAGTTGTAAGCAAACGTCCTTACCAAAAATGGTTGGATGCAAATTTGGTTCAATTGGCACAAATCCCATATACTAACAACCCAATTCCAACAGAAAGTGTTGATTTCCATACTAGACAACGTATGTTTGGATACACTATTGAAGATTTAAAAACGATCATTAATCCAATGGGAGCAAAAGGTGCTGAAGCCCTGAGTTCTATGGGTAATGATACACCACTTGCTGTTTTATCAGAACAACCACAGTTATTATACAATTACTTTAAGCAACTATTTGCTCAGGTTACTAACCCACCCTTAGATGGTATTCGTGAGGAAATCATTACTGATATTAGTTTAGCTGTAGGTGGTGATTTCAATATTTTTGATATTGATGAAAAACACAGCAAAAAGATCAAAATTCAAAATCCAGTGATCTCTAACGAAGATTTGGATAAACTAAGAAATATTGAGCATAGCGACTTTAAATCAGTTACTATTTCTACTTTATACAAAATAGAAAAAGGAGTTAACGGTTTAGAGCGTTCATTAGAAAAATGTATTCAAGCTACTTTCAAAGCAGTTTCGGAAGGATGTAACATTGTGATCCTTTCAGATAGAGGCGTTACTGAAAAATTAGCGCCAATACCAATGCTATTGGCTTGTTCTTACATTCACCATACTTTAAATAAATTGGGGGTTCGTTCTAAATTCGGTATCATCATCGAATCGGCTGAGCCACGTGAACCACACCACTTTGCTTTATTATTTGGATACGGTGCTAGTGCGATTAATCCTTATATGGTTAATGAAATCATTCATGACCAAGTAAACGAAGGACATATTACAGGAGTAAAAGCAGATTATGCTATTACGAACTACAATAAAGCCATTGCCAAAGGAATCGTGAAGATTATGAATAAAATTGGTATTTCTACCTTACATTCCTACAAAGCGGCTCAAATTTTTGAAATTCTAGGTCTAAACAAATCGTTTAGCACTAAATATTTCCCTTTCACTCCCTCTCGAATTGAAGGAATTGGATTGATGGAAGTGGAAAAAGAAATCAAGAAAAGACACCAAAAAGCGTTTCCTAATTCTAAAATTGCCAACTTATTACCTTTGGAAATTGGTGGTATTTACAGATGGAGACGATCAGGTGAAAAACACATGTTCAACCCTACTACTATTGCTAAATTGCAACAAGCAGTACGTTTGAACAGTCCAGAAGCGTACCAACAATACTCTGATATGGTGAATAATCAAAGTAAAAACTTGATGACCATTAGAGGTTTATTCGAATTCAACAATTTAGATCCAATTTCTATTGACGAAGTTGAACCATGGACCGAAATCGTTAAGAAATTTAAAACAGGTGCGATGTCTTACGGATCGATCAGTTCAGAAGCACACGAGAATTTGGCGATTGCAATGAATCGTATTGGTGGTAAGAGTAACTCTGGAGAAGGTGGTGAAAACCCAAAACGTTTCCAAAAAGAATTAAATGGTGACTCTAAAAATAGTGCGATCAAGCAAGTAGCCTCAGGACGTTTTGGTGTGTCGATTAACTATTTAACTAACGCCAAAGAAATCCAAATTAAAATGGCTCAAGGAGCAAAACCTGGTGAAGGTGGACAACTTCCTGGAGAAAAAGTAGTGCCTTGGATTGCTGAAACTAGAAATTCAACCCCTTATGTTGGATTGA
>JBJOKB010000005.1:0-23545 GCA_046046315.1 Actinomycetota bacterium
GGCAATGAAGATGTGACCAAATTAAGCCCACATAAAATTCATGAATTAGGTGTGGCACATGTTCCTGAAGATCGTGAAAAAGATGGTTTAGTTGCAGGTTATTCAATTGCTGATAATTCAGTTTTGAATCGTTTTGATGAAAAAGAATTCTCCAAAGCTGGTGTTAGACAAACTGGTGCAATCAGAGCTCTTGCGAAAAAATTAGTAGAAAAATTTGATGTGCGAACACCGTCAATCGACACAACTGCAGGTTCTCTTTCAGGTGGAAATAAACAAAAACTTGTTATTGCTAGAGAATTGATTTGGGGACCAAAACTGCTTATAGCTGCTCAACCAACTAGGGGAGTAGATGTTGGATCAATTGAATTTATCCATAATCAAATAGTTGCAGCACGAGATGCAGGATCTGCAGTCCTACTTGTTTCAGCGGAATTAGATGAAGTTTTAGGTTTAGCTGATCGTGTAGCCGTTATGTATGCCGGGCGAGTGGTGAAAATCCTGGATGAAAAAGATGCTGAAAGAAATAAAGTAGGAAGATTAATGGCTGGCGGAGACGTCAACTAAATGCCAGAGCAATTAACACCGGACATAATTAAATCAGTTCCAAAAGTTTTGCTCCATGATCATCTTGATGGCGGAGTTCGTCCAGCCACAGTTGCAGAATTAGCAAAAGAATTTGGCTACACCAAGCTTCCTACCACTGATGCTGCTGAATTAGCAAAGTGGTTTAGAGAAAATTGCGATTCAGGGTCACTAGAAAAATATTTAGAAACTTTTGTTCATACGGTTGGCGTTATGCAAACGGCTTCTGCGTTGGAAAGAGTTGCTTTTGAGGCTGCCGAAGATTTAGCAAATGATGGAGTTGTTTATGCAGAAATTAGATTTGCACCTGAGCTTCATCAAAATCAAGGACTGACACTCGATGAAGTCGTAGATGCAGTGATTAAAGGTTTTAAACGTGGTGAAGAAACCATGGCAAAGAATGGTAAACCAATTTTGGTTAGAGCTTTATTAACAGCAATGCGAACTGCTGCAAGATCAAGTGAAATCGCAGAACTTGCAGTTAAGTGGCGCGATAAAGGTGTAGTTGGTTTTGATATCGCAGGCAAAGAAGCTGGTTTTCCACCAACTAGACATTTAGATGCATTTGATGCAGTTAGACGAGCAAACTTTCATATGACAATTCATGCGGGAGAAGCATTTGGTTTACCTTCGATTTGGGAAGCTGTGCAAATTTGTGGAACAGATCGGTTAGGTCACGGAGTAAGAATTATTGATGATTTAAGTTTTCAATCAAATGGTGAGATAAAACTTGGTGAGCTTTCTGCTTACGTTAGAGATAGAAGAGTTCCTTTAGAACTTTGTCCATCTTCAAATGTGCAAACCGGTGCGGCAAAAAGCATCAAAGATCACCCAATTGGGGTGCTAACAAAATTAGGTTTTAGAGCAACAGTAAATACAGATAACCGATTAATGTCTGATACTTCAATGTCAAAAGAAATGACACTTTTAGTCAAAGAGTTAGGTTTTACCTTAAAACAACTTCAATGGTTAACAGTGAACGCCATGAAGAGTTCATTTATTCCTTTTGATCAAAGACTTAAATTAATCAATGAGACTATTAAACCGACTTATGCGAAAATTGCTTTAGATTTAGGAATTAAATTCTAAAATCCTCTTGGATGCCAAACAGTTTTAGTTTCAAGAAACGCCTTAATTCTTGATAATCCATCAATTTTTGAGTTAGGGCGAAGCACTCGCTTGAGATTTACTGCTGCTTCTTTTTCTAAATCTGCAGCAATCTGCTTCTTGTCTACTCCAGTTAAATCAAGAGCATTTACATCTTGATGACTTGCTAGCCAAGGAGTAATTTCCTTGTATGAACCAGTCAAAATGTTTATGACACCACCAGGAACATCACTAGTTTCAATTACCTCAGCCAATGAAACCGCTGGGAGTGGTTGAGTCTCAGAAGCGATAACAATCACGGTATTTCCGCTAACCACAATTGATGCAATTATTTCTATTAAGCCTAAGAGAGGAGAATCTTCTGGAGCTATTGCAGCAACAACTCCGGTTGGTTCTGGAACAGAAAAATCAAAGAAAGGACCGGCAACGGGATTATTTGAACCTGTGACCATGGCAATTTTGTCTGCCCAACCTGCAAACCAAACCATACGATTTATTGCTTGATCAACTTCATTTTCTGCTTGCTTTTTTGTTTTTGTCCAAAGTGATAATTCCTCAACAAATTGATTACGTCTACCTTGCATGATTTCGGAAATTCGATACAAAATTTGAGCGCGGTTATATGCCGTTAATTCAGACCATTTACCAAAAGCTGCGCGAGCGGCAACTACTGCATCTCTTCCATCTTTTCTAGAAGCGAGTGCAACGTTTGCTACAAACTTTTTATTTTTATCTCTAATTTCATAAGTTCGTCCTGATTCAGAACGAGGAAAAGCGCCACCTATAAATAATTTGGCAGTTCTTTTTACATCAATATTTGACATTTATTTACCTGCCTTTAAGTAAGGTTCCAAGCCATGACGTCCGCCTTCACGCCCGTAACCCGATTCTTTATATCCACCAAATGGACTTGTGGGATCAAACTTGTTGAAAGTATTTGCCCAAACCACACCCGCTCTTAATCTGTGTGCAACTTCAAGAATTCTTGAACCTTTTTCAGTCCAAATTCCTGCACTTAAGCCAAATGGAGTGTTATTTGCTTTTTCAATTGCCTCGTCAGGAGTTCTAAAAGTTAGCACACTTAAAACAGGTCCAAAAATTTCTTCTCGCGCAATTCGGTGAGAAAGGGAAACGTTTGTGAAAACAGTAGGAGCAAACCAAAAACCTTTATTAGGAATTTCACATGGGGCACTCCACATCTGAGCACCTTCAGATTTTCCAACTTGAGTTAATTCCTTAATTTTCATTAATTGCGCTGCAGAATTTATTGCCCCAATATCAGTATTTTTATCTAATGGATCTCCTAAACGCAAGGTTTTCATTCGTTCATACAAAAGGTTTAAGAAGTCATCAGATATTGATTCTTGTAACAATAATCTTGAACCTGCACAGCAAACATGACCTTGGTTAAAGAAAATCCCGTTAACAACGCCTTCAACCGCCTGATCCATTGCTGCATCATCAAAAACAATGTTGGCTGCTTTACCGCCAAGTTCTAAAGTAACTTTTTTGTTAGATCCAGCGACACTTTGAGCAATGAGGCGTCCGACTTCAGTTGAGCCGGTGAATGCAACTTTGTCAATATCTGAATGCTCAACTAAATATTTTCCTGTTTCACCTGCGCCAGTAATTATGTTTACAACACCATCTGGCAGTTCTGCTTGTTGACAAATTTCTGCAAATAAAAGAGCAGTTAGCGGTGTGGTTTCTGCAGGTTTTAAAACAACAGTATTTCCTGCAGCTAAGGCAGGTGCAATTTTCCAGGCAAGCATTAAAAGAGGAAAGTTCCAAGGAATAATTTGCCCAGCAACTCCTAGAGGTTGAGGATTTTTTCCTAAACCTGCGTAATCAAGTTTGTCTGCCCAACCTGCGTAATGGAAGAAATGCGATGCAACTAATGGAATATCAATGTCTCTACTTTCTCTAATTGGTTTTCCATTGTTCATTGATTCCAAAACAGCCAATTCCCTTGATCGCTCCTGAATTATGCGAGCTATGCGGTAAAGATATTTACCACGTTCTGACCCAGAAAGTTTTGACCAAGATTTAAAAGCTTTTCGAGCAGCGTTAACTGCTTCATCAACATCTTTTTTACTAGCTTCAATAATTTCAGAAAGTATCTCTTCTGTTGCAGGATTTATTGTTTTATAACTAGAACCCGCTTTACTTTTTACAAATTTTCCACCAATAAATAATTCATACTTTGATTTTAAATTCACGATTTTTGTTGACTCAGGAGCTGGGGCGTATTCAAAAACCATTAGTCAACCGTCACATAATCTGGGCCAGAGTAAGAACCATTTTTAATGCGTTGCCTTTGCATTAATAGGTCGTTGAGTAAACTTGACGCACCAAATCGGAACATATTTGGATTCATCCAGTTATCACCAAGAGTTTCCTTTAATAAAACTAAATATTTCATAGCGTCTTTTGTGGTTTTTATTCCACCTGCTGGTTTCATACCAATTCTTCGATGAGTTGCTGTCTCAAAATCTCTAATTGCTTGGAGCATTACAAGTGTTACAGGAAGTGTTGCGGCAGGTTGCACTTTTCCAGTGGACGTTTTAATAAAGTCTGCTCCAGCAAGCATTGCAATCCAGGAAGCTTTCTTTACATTGTCATAGGTTTTAAGTTCTCCCGTTTCCAAAATCACTTTCAAGTGAGCAGATCCACAGACTTGTTTAATTGCTTGAATTTGATCATAAATATCTAGAAATCGACCTTCATGAAATGCTCCGCGATCAATTACCATGTCAATTTCATCTGCACCTTGTGAAACCGCATCGGCTGTATCTTGTAATTTTGCCGCTAAAGAAACGCGTCCGGCGGGAAAACCAGTTGCTACAGCTGCAACATTTATATTGGTCCCAATTAAATTTTCTTTTGCCACGGAAACAAGATCGCTATAAACACAAACCGCAGCCACGCTTGGCACACTTGGATCTAGGGGATCTGGCCTTTTTGCTTTTGCGCAAAGTGATTTAACTTTACCTTTTGTATCCATTCCTTCAAGTGTTGTTAAATCAATCATTCGGATTGAAAGATCAATTCCTTCAGCTTTCGCGGTTGTTTTAATTGAACGAGTACCTAATTTCGCTACTCTTTCTTCTATGCCAACTTTGTCTACCCCAGACAATCCATTCAAGAATTTTTTTAATGCAGATTCACTATTTGTGGCATCACGAAGAATGGTAGGTAGTACCAACGGATCATCTTTTAGCACGTTTACAGCGTAGCGAAGTGCTTTTACATATTAGATTGTCGTGAGTAATTGGTGCACAGATTCAGCCAAAGAATCTAATTCTTTTTTGGCCTTGCCCCAATTTTCTTGAGGATCTCCTGGGTTGGTTGTTACTTCTAAATAGCACTTTAATTTTGGTTCAGTACCACTTGGACGGACAATAATTCTGCCATTTTTTGTTTTCAATCGAATTCCTGAAGTGGGTGGAAGATTATCGATTCCCTCATTCATATCTTCAACCTTTTCTACAACATAATCACCAATTTTTATTGGAGGGTTAGATATCAGCTGTTTAGTGATGTTTATTGCTTTAGCCACAGAATCAAATCTAAAACTTAGTTGTTTTGTTAAGTGAACTCCGAATTCTTCGTATATTTCATTTAGAACTTGAGAAACTGTTGTGTTGTCTTGCTTTAAGAAAGAGAACATTTCCACAATACGAAGTGCTACAGAAACTCCGTCTTTATCTCTGACAAATTCAGGATCTGTGCAATAGCCGATTGCTTCTTCGTATCCAAAAATAAGTTCATCTAAATGACCCATCCATTTGACACCAGTTAAAGTTGTGGCGCCTTTTAACCCATTTGCCTCGGCAATTTTTGGTATTAAAGAACTTGAAACTATCGAGGCAACCATTTGGCCAACTAATTTTGTGTTATTTAATTTAGCTTTGGTAATTAACCACCAAGCAATTAAGAAACCTAATTCATCACCAGTGAGTACTCGCCAAACTCCATTTTCAGGAAAAGCAACCGCACACCTATCAGCATCAGGATCATTTGCAATTCCCACATCAGCATTAATTTCTTTTGCAAGTTGAAGTAATAAATCCATTGCGCCGGGTTCTTCAGGATTTGGGAATGCAACTGTTGGAAAATCAGGATCAGGCGTTGTTTGTTTTACGACATTGATTGAGGAATTAAATCCAGAAATTTTCATGCAAGCATCGAAGGTCTCTTGTCCTACACCATGCATAGGTGTATAGGCCACTTTTATCTGACCATAATTATTGTTAACGATTTCAGAAACTCTTTGGTGATATTGACTTGTAATATCTATTTCTTTCCAACCAGATTCTAATTTAATTTCATCTGCCATCGGGGCATTCTTAATTAATTGTGCGATTTCCTTGTCCATTGGAGGAATAATTCCTGCCCCTAAATGATCATAAACTTTATAACCATTGTCTCTGGGTGGGTTGTGTGAAGCTGTAATCATTACACCTGCATCTGCACCAATGTGTCTAACTCCAAAAGCTAAAACAGGAGTTGGAAGTTTTGAGGGAAGCCTAAAAACCTCTAACCCAAGTGCCGTTGCCACAGAACAAACATCTTGGGCAAATTGATCTGACATGTGCCGTGCATCATTTCCAACAATTAGTTTTGGTTTTTTTTCTGGATATTTATTGAGTAAATATGTGCACAATCCATAAGTTGCTCTAATAACAACCGCTCGGTTCATTCGGGATTGACCAGCGTCTACTTCTGCTCTTAATCCAGCGGTACCAAACTCTAAATCGCCTGAAAAAAGAGAAGATAATTTTTCGATATCGTTATTGTGAATTAAATATTCAACGTATTTTTTTGTGTTTAAATCTGGGTCATGCTTTGCCCAATTTTGGGCTAAAGCAATTAATTCAGCGCTCAAAGTTTTTCAATAACTTTCTTTAGTAAATCACCCATTCGAGCAGCCGCAGCTAAACCTGCAGCTAACACTTCTTCATGATTTAAATGTTCTTCAGTTAAACCAGCACCAGGATTTGTGACCATCGAAATGCCTAAAACGTCTGCTTGTGCTTCGCGAGCAGCAATTGCTTCTAGTGCAGTAGACATGCCAACTAAATCTCCACCAAGTTTGATTGCCATTTGAACTTCTGCAGGAGTCTCATACTGAGGGCCATGAAATTGAACGTAAACACCTTCATCAAGGGACGGGTCTATTTCTTTGACAATTTGCCTTAATCTCTTTGAATAAACTTCACTTAAATCAAGAAATCTTGGACCAATCAAAGGTGTAGCCCCGGTTAAATTAATGTGATCCTTTATCAAAACAGGAGTTCCAGGTTTCCATTTAAGCTGCAATCCACCGCAGGCATTAGTTAAAATAACAGTTTTGACTCCACTTGCTATCGCGGTTCTTACTGCATGGACAACTGCCGATGTTCCTTTGCCTTCGTAATAATGAGTTCTTCCCATTTGAATAAGAGTTTGAGAGTTTCCAACTTTTACACTTCTAATTTTTCCTGCATGGCCTGCAACAGCTGGTGCGCTAAAACCAGGTAAATCTGTAACTGTGATTTCTGAATTTGGTGAACCTAGCGCTTCAACTGCAGGAGTCCAACCTGAACCTAAAACAACCAACACATCGTGTTTGGCAATTTTTGTAATCTCAGCTAACTTGACTGCAGCTTGCTTGGCTAATTCATAAGGGTCTTGGCTCACAATGTCACGCTACTACCTATATATATAGAGAAGAAAAGACATTGACCTAAGCGTTAAAAATGTGTCCAACCTAGCCAGGAGTCTGTTTGTCTCATAAACTCTCTTTTTGTGCGCTTTTTAAATGAACCTTCTTACGACTTGACCTATGACGATGTCTTCATGGTGCCAAGTCATTCTGAACTAACTTCCAGAGTTGAAGTTGACCTTAAATCTCACGATAAGACTGGAACAACAATTCCATTAGTTGTAGCAAACATGACAGCTATCTCTGGTCGAAGAATGGCAGAAACAATTGCTCGCCGTGGAGGCCTGGCAGTTATTCCTCAAGATGTTCCTCTTCCAGTGATCACTGAAATAATTGATTGGGTAAAAAGTAGAAATACTTTTTATGACACACCTTTAACTTTAAATCCAGAACAAACTGTTGCTGATGCAATGGGCATTATTCACAAAAGGGCTCATGGTGCAGTAATTGTTGTTCAAGATAACAAACCAGTTGGAATAGTAACTGAAGAAGATTGTTATGAAGTAGATCGTTTCACTCAAGTCAAACAAGTAATGAGTAAAGAATTAATAACCATAACCGACGATCTCTCACCAAGAGAAGCTTTTGATTATCTAAATGACAACAGAACTAAACTTGCGCCAGTTGTTGCTAAAGATGGAAAACTTCTGGGAATTCTAACTAAAGTTGGCGCCCTTAGAGCAAGTCTTTATAACCCGGCAGTTGATAAAAATGGAAAATTAATTATTGCTGTTGCCGTGGGAATTAACGGAGATGTTGCTGCTAGAGCAGAAAAAATTCTTAAAGCAGGAGCAGATGTTTTGGTTGTTGATACAGCACATGGTCATCAAAAGAAAATGATTGAAGCTCTTCAAGCAATTAAATCTTTAAATCCACAAGTTCCGATTGTGGCTGGAAACGTTGTAACAGCGGATGGAGTAAAAGCATTAATTGATGCCGGTGCAGACATAATTAAAGTAGGTGTTGGACCTGGAGCAATGTGTACAACTCGTATGCAAACTGGCGTTGGCCGTCCACAATTTTCTGCAGTCTTGGAATGTTCTTTAGAAGCAAAAAAGTATGGCAAAACTGTTTGGGCAGATGGTGGAGTAAGACATCCTCGTGATGTTGCATTGGCTCTTGCTGCAGGAGCATCGCACGTAATGATTGGTTCTTGGTTTGCTGGAACTTATGAATCTCCAGGAGATTTACAAAAAGACTCTCAAGGAAAACTCTTCAAAGAATCTTTTGGCATGGCTTCTGCTCGAGCTGTAGCAGCAAGAACTAGTGGTGAAGATGCATTTGATCGTGCACGTAAATCTTTATTTGAAGAGGGAATTTCAACTTCCCGAATGTATTTAAATCCAAATAGACCAGGAGTCGAAGATTTAGTTGACGAAATTGTTGCCGGAATTAGATCGTCATTTACTTATGCTGGAGCAAAAAACATAATTGAATTTGCTGAAAAAGCTGTGGTGGGAATTCAATCAGCAGCAGGATATGCCGAAGGTAGACCTTTATATACTTCATGGACTAATTAAAGTTAAATAAAAATGGGGGCCAGATTTCTCCGGCCCCCATTTTTATTACTTAGGTAATTATCCGAGTAAATCTTTAATCGGAGTTGTTGCAAAATAAATCACAAAGGCTCCAGCCACTACCCATAGCAATGGGTGAATGGATTTGGCTTTACCTGTTGCAACTTTTAATACAACGTGAGTAACAAATCCTGCACCAATACCTACTGCAATTGAGTAAGTAAATGGCATCAAGATAATTGTTAAGAATGCTGGAAGTGCAATTGTTGCATCTGTCCAGTCAATGTCTTTGATTTGCGTCATCATCAAGAAACCAACGATGAGCAAAGCAGGTGTTGCTGCTTCGTAAGGAACCAAAGCAACAAGTGGTGACAGGAATGTTGACAACAAGAATGCAATTCCTGTAACGATGCTTGCTAATCCTGTGCGTGCACCTTCGCCCACACCTGATGCTGATTCAATGTAAGAAGTATTTGAAGAAATACCACTTGCACCACCAGCCATAGCTGCAACTGAGTCAACAAACAAAATTTTGTCTGCGTTTGGAACGTTTCCTTTGCTATCAGTTAGACCAGCTTCTGCACCAATGGCAGTCATTGTGCCCATGGTGTCGAAGAAGTCAGTGATTAGCAATGTGAAAACTAGCAATGCTGCAGTTAAGAATCCTGCAGTTGCAAATCCACCAAACAAATCGAATTGACCAATCAATCCAAAGTCAGGTGTAGCAATTATTGAACTTGGGATTGCTGGCACATTCAAATTCCAACCACTTGGGTTGACTTTGTCTGGAGCAGTAAATAGTGGTCCAATCTTGAATACGGATTCTAGAATTACAGCAAGCACTGTTGCTGACAGAACTCCGATTAAGATTGCACCTTTTGTTTGGCGTGCATACAAGAATGCGATCAAGAGCAAACCAAAGATGAAGACCACTACTGGCCATCCAACTAGATTTCCGCCTGCGCCTAATTCAACTGGTACTGGACCAGATTGAGTACGGCGAACAAATCCTGCATCCACCAAACCGATAAGTGCGATGAACAAACCAATACCAACAGAGATAGCTATTTTTAATTGAGTTGGTACTGCTTTGAATACTGCAACGCGGAAACCAGTTAGGACTGCAATGGTGATGATAATTCCTTCCAACACCACTAAGCCCATTACTTGATCCCATGGCATATAGCCTGCAGCGATTCTTGCTACGAATGCATTGATGCCAAGACCAGTTGCTAGAGCTAATGGAAAATTAGCAACAGCCCCCATCAATATGGTTAAAATTCCTGCAACTAAAGCAGTTGTTGCTGCAATTGCTGCCAAATTAGGTGCATCTCCGCCACCTAGGAATTTACCGTTGACATCTTGTGTGAAACCCAAGATCAGCGGATTTAGTACAACGATGTAAGCCATTGTTAAGAACGTGACAAGACCACCACGAACTTCTTGACCTACGCTGGATTTTCTTTTCTTAATTTGGAAATATGAATCCAAAGTTGCCATTAGCTAGTTTTTTCCCTCCCCGGTATTAGTTGCGAGTCAACTAATAAGGCAAATTTTAATGAGTAAAAGCCCCACAGCGGACCCGAACACTCTTGGAGGATTATTAAATATTTGTTTCAAACCTCGATACGTCACCAAACTCGACCGGCTTTGATGAGTATGTGACTGGTGTTAAAACTGAAGCCCCTTCGGCTAGGCCCAGAAATTGAATATCTTGCAATGGGGAAGTCTTTACCCAACCTGGCCAGGCACCTGAGAAGTGTGGCAGCACTATTTGGTTTTCCAAAAGATTTAATCCATTGCCAATTTCATTTCCACCTGGCATCACAACCTTTGTGCCAAAAAGCATCGCTCCAGCACTTGAGCCCATTAGAACAGAATCATTTTCTAAAGCACTTCGAATTGCAGTTTCAGCTAACGTCCCAACAAAAGCTTTGGTTAATCTTGCGGGTGTTCCACCTGCAAAATATATGGCTTGAGATTTTGCAATTTGAGTTATGTTTTCTTCAGTCAAATCTTGTTCGCTGAATATGGGACTCATAACCGTCTTGACTCCAAGTTTTGAAAAATATTTTTTCGCTACTTGATATGCCTGAAGTTGAGTGGGAAAAGGTGCAGTAACAACTACCAGTAGGGGAGAAGAATTATCTTTTCTTTTGTCTAAGGCAGCAAGATCTGCTTGAGCATAAATATCGCTGAACTCATTTCCTCCGGAAGCAAGAATCCAGCCAGGCATCTTTAGTTCTTAACTTTTTTATCTGCAAGCCAAGTTCTTAGACCTGCCAAAATCGAACCAACGATGAAGAACGCTGCAATTGCATAAGCACCTGACTTAACAGCAGGAATTGTTGCCGCGTAGTACCCGGTCAAAGTAATTCCAACTCCCCAGGTAATGGCTCCCACAAAATTACTGGAAAGAAATTTGTAATAATTCATGCGACCAATTCCTGCAACTGCAGGAATTATCACTCGAGCCCAAGGCATATAACGAGCAACTACGACAGCCCACCAACCGTATTTTTTATAGAAGTTTTCAGTTTTCTTGATTGCAGCTTGTGTCTTTTTTCCACCACGTTTATCTAAATATGGTCTTCCATAATGTCTTGCGATCACGAATCCAACTTGATCACCGAAGAAAGCAGCAATTGCAATCCCTGTTACCAAAATTGCAATATTGATATTTGAAGTTGAAGCGGCAATTAATCCTGCAGCAAAAAGTAGTGAATCACCTGTGATGAAAGGTACGAATGCTCCAACAAAAAAACCTGTTCCAACAAAAACTAATCCCCACACAATCACGTAAAAAATAAATGGCCCAAATGCGTCCAGCCAAGAATTCAATTGACCATCTAACGCTGCTTGTGGAAGCACATTTCCCCTTTAAATTTGACTGTACATATAAGAGTACTTAACTATCGCAAAGTGCGCATCGCTAATAACCTAAATAGACTTATTACATGAATCACATTGGTTTTTTGTTCGATCTTGATGGAACTTTGGTTAATTCAAAACCAGCTGTTGAAAGAGCTTGGATCAAATTGGCTCAAGAAGCTCAAATTCCATTGGAAAAAATGGTTGGACTTCACGGCATACCGGCAGAGCAATCTTTGCGCATGCTTCTAGAAGGTAGAAGAGAAGATGAAATCAAATCTTGGGTCGATCGAATCGAATATTTAGAATCAAGTGACACCGAAGGTGTGGTGGCAATTTCTGGAGCAAAAGAATTACTTAGTGAATTAAATGAAAAAAATATTCCCTGGACAATCGTAACTTCCTGCACTATTCCATTAGCGATTTCTAGAGTCCAGGCTGCAGGAATTGAAATGCCAGATCATTCCGTAACTTTTAATGATGTGGAATTAGGTAAACCCCATCCAGAACCTTTTATATTAGGTGCTCAAAGAATTGGATTAAATCCTGATCAATGTTGGGTAATTGAAGATGCTCCAGCTGGAGTTAAAGCAGGAGTCGCCGCGGGTTGCACGGTGGCAGCAGTTCTAACTTCACACTCAAAATCACAATTAAATGATGCACATCATTTTTTAAATCATTTGAACGAATTATTGCCACTCGCTTTTAAATAATTGTGCCCCCGGCGTGAGTCGAACACGCGCGCATGCCTTCGGAGGGCAACGCTCTATCCACTGAGCTACGGGGGCTTGAATTAATTCTTAAGCAGAAAATACTTAAGAATTAATAACCCGCCGTCGAATTCTACTTTCAGCCACAAAAGACATAACAGGAATTGTACCTGCCAGTAACAACAACAAAGTTTCTTTAAAAGAAAGTTTTAGTCTTCTAGATATGTCAAAAGCAATAACTAAATAAACCATGTATACAAATCCATGAAGTTGTGCAAACCATGGAATTTCAAAAACTCCAGAATATTTAAGAATGATCTCAATTGTGAAAAGAATTAAAATGATTCCAGCCAAGTAAGCGATGAATTTGAATCGAGCTAAAGCTTTTTCCATTTATTCATCTCTTTTCTTTAATTGACCGGTTCTACTCAAGTATTCATCCCTAAAGAATCTGTACCAAAACCAGCCTGCTGCTATTGCAAAAAAAACCCACTGCCCAGCATAGAATGAGCTTTGCAAACTAATGACTACATCACCGGTTAGTGCATCCACTCTTTCTCGCCTGATCCATTGCCAAAGTCCAAGTCTTAAACAAAACACAATGCTCAAAATGATAAAAATGTGAAAGGGTAACCACTTTCGCTCCAGCGCTATTTTCCACATATAGATAAGCGTATGGCGCAATACTTATTTAGTTAAGCACCTGCCTACGATTGGAACATGACTCCAGAAGAACTATCTAAAACAATAAAAGAAAGTCTTGAGTCATTGATTGCTTCTCAAAAACTTGAAATAAATGCTATTCCTGAAATTAAAATTGAAAGACCAAAGAGCAAAGACCATGGTGATTTCGCCAGCAACATTGCATTGATGGTGGCAAAACCTGCTGCTAAAAATCCACGTGAAGTGGCCCAACTTTTAGTTGATGAATTAAGCAAGCATTCTGGAATAAAGAAAATTGAGATTGCAGGTCCTGGATTTTTAAACTTCACCTTAGATTCTGCAAGTTTAGGAGAACTAGCTAAAAAAATAGTTACAGAAGCAGATAAATACGGTCATACAAATTCACTTCAAGGCGAAACAATCAACGTTGAATTTATTAGCGCTAATCCAACTGGTCCTTTGCATTTAGGTCACACTCGTTGGGCAGCTGTGGGAGATGCGATTGCTCGTGTTTTAGCAGCAAGTGGTGCAAAAGTTGTTCGCGAGTTTTACATTAATGATCGAGGCTCACAACTAGATAAATTCGGTGCTTCGATTTGTGCAGCTGCAAATAATGAGTCAATTCCAGAAGATGGTTATCACGGGGCATATGTAAAAGAGCTAGCAGCTGAAATTGTGAAAGAAAAACCACAAATCTTGAAACTTGCCAAAAATGAACAAGAGATTGAATTTAGAGAAGAAGGTTATAAAAAACAATTACAGCAACAAAAAGATGTTTTGAATGATTTTAGAACCCATTTTGATGTTTGGTATTCAGAAAGATCTCTTCACTCAAGTGGAGCGGTGGAAAAAGGTTTAGCGGTATTAAAGAAACACGGACATGTATTCGAACAAGATGGTGCAACGTGGTTAAGAACAACTGATTTTGGTGACGATAAGGACAGGGTTTTAATCAAAGCAGATGGCGAATACACCTATTTTGCTTCTGATACTGCTTATTACGTTGATAAAAGAAGTAGAGGTCATGACGTAAATATTTATCTTTTAGGTGCAGATCATCATGGTTATGTAAACAGATTAAGAGCTGTAGCAGCATGTGCAGGCGATGATCCTGATAAAAATGTTGAAGTTTTAATTGGTCAATTGGTAAAGATGCTTAAAAATGGTCAGGAAGTAAGACTAAGTAAACGGGCAGGAAACATAATTACGTTAGAAGATTTAGTTGATGAAGTTGGAGTTGATGCTGCTCGTTACACATTAACTCGATATCCAGTTGATACACCTTTAACTTTAGAAATTGATTTACTAACATCTCATACAAACGATAATCCTGTTTTTTATGTTCAATATGCTCATGCACGAATTTCAGCAGTGATTAGATCAGCGCAAGAAAAAGGAATTAATTGGCAAAATAATTCCTTTAATCCCGCTGTACTTGTAACTGACCAAGAAACAGAATTACTAGGTGCTTTAAGTGAATTTCCGCGCATTGTTTCATCTGCTGCACAATTAAGAGAACCACATCGAGTTGCAAGATATTTAGAAGAACTAGCAACTGCTTATCACTCTTTTTATTCAGCCTGTCGAGTTCTACCAATGAATGATGAGGCTGTTACAGATGAGACCAATGCTCGATTAATGCTGTGTGCGGCCACAAGACAGGTAATAAAAAACGGGCTAGATCTCTTAGGTGTGAGCGCGCCAGAAAAAATGTAGGTTGAGCCTATTGCGCTCATATGTACACCTTGCTCTAAGGTCTAAGGCATGACAAAAATTAAAACCCTTTTCGTAAGTGCAATTGCTTTTGCATTAACAGTTTCATTAGGTGCAACTGCATCTGTTGCAGCTGATGGTGCAAGTCCATTGTCAGGACTTCCTGGTGGCGCAGGAAAGCCAGTCATCATGGTGAAAATAGACAATGTTGGACCTGCAAGACCTCACACAAATATTTCAAAAGCTGACATGGTTTTTGTGGAACAAGTAGAAGGTGGATTAACAAGAATTGCAGCTCTTTACAATTCTTCATTTCCATCCAAAGTTGGTCCTGTTAGATCAGCACGAATTTCTGATTTAGAAATTTTGGAACAATTTGATCAACCAGGTTTTGCATACTCTGGTGCAAACAAAGCATTGTTACCAAAAATTGCTAAGAAACCACTTGTTCGCCTTGGTCCAAGTTTGAATGGTTCAAAGTATTCAAGAGATTCTTCAAGAAGAATTCCGCACAACTTAATGTTGGACCTTTCATCAACAGTTAAGAAAGCAAAAGGTTTAGGTGCAGTTAAAGACATTGGATTAACTTTTTCTGAAACTGCTCCAGCTGGCGGAAAAGCCACAACCTCATTTAAAGCACAATGGCCTGCTTCAAGTGTTAGCGGTAAATGGAACGGCAGTGGTTGGTCAATTGCTCTAGATAACAAAGCACAAAAAGATAAAGCAACTGGCAAAGCTGTTGTTGCCCAAACAGTTGTAGTGCAATTGGTAACCCAAACTGTTTCTGGTTATGGAGACAAGTTTGGTGGAAAAACACCACTTGTTAAGACTGTTGGTTCCGGTAAAGCATTTATTTTGCGTGACGGTCAACGCTATGACGCCGAATGGTCAAGACCATCTGGTGCCTCTGGTACTTCCTACACAGTCAACGGTGCAGCTTTGCCGTTTGACATCGGACAAGTTTGGGTCCTGTTGGTTCCAAATGATTCCAAGGGAAAGTATTCATTTAAATAAATAATTAGTAGTACACCTACTGGGTGAGTTTTCTTGTGTTAGTTAACCTTGACACTAGAAGACCCGCCCAGTAACTATTTAAAAAGGAAAATTTTTGATCATGGCACCCAATATTTCCGTTGCAGCCATGAATGAAATCTCTCATCATATTTGGCCAAAAACTGCCAATCGAAATAACGATGGTGCTTTAGTAATTTCTGGATTAGATGTTAGAGAAATTAGTCAAAAATACCCCACCCCGCTATTTGTTCTAGATGAAATTGATCTGATTAATCGCGTTCAGAAATACCTAAAAAGTTTTTCTAAAAGCTCGCATGGAAATAAACTGACTAAAGAAACTCAAATATTTTATGCTTCTAAAGCATTTACATCCTCTCGTTTTATCAAATTGATTGTTAATGAGGGGATGGGTGTTGATGTTGCTAGTGAAGGAGAATTAAGAGTTGCACTAGCAGGTGGATGTAAACCTGAAAATATAGTTTTTCACGGAAACAACAAATCCTTAGATGAATTAGCGTTTGCATTAGATAACAAAGTGGGACTTTTTGCAGTTGATTCCTTCTTTGAAATTGCTCGTTTAGCTCAACTTGCTAACGAGAGAAACCTAAAACCAAATGTTTTGGTGCGAGTAACTGCAGGTATTGAAGCTCATACCCATGAATTTGTAGCGACAGCTCATGAAGATCAAAAATTTGGATTTTCACTTGCCTCAGGTGATGCAGATGAGGCAGTAAGACGTGTTGTGAAAGATGAAAATTTACATTTGCATGGACTGCATTCTCATATTGGTTCGCAAATTTTTGACAATAAAGGATTTGAAGTAGCAGCAACAAGATTAGCTGAATTGGCTTTAAGAATTGCAAAAGAACACAATGTTCAAATCGAAATGCTAAATCTTGGTGGTGGAATGGGTATTGCTTATGTAGATAGCGATGCACCATTAGCAATTGAAGCGATGTCTAGTGAATTAGTTGACATTGTCTACAAATTATTTACTGCAAATGGTTTAGCTATGCCACAACTTGCATTTGAACCAGGTCGAGCAATTGTAGGTCCGTCTATGATTACGTTGTACACAGTTGGGACAACGAAAAAAGTTGAATTAGAAAATGGTGAAAAAAGAACTTACGTGGCAGTAGATGGTGGAATGAGTGACAACATTCGCACTGCACTTTATGGTGCGCAATATAGCGTCACTTTAGCTTCACGTTTATCAAAAGCAGATCCAATGCTTGCACGTATTGTTGGTAAACATTGTGAATCAGGAGACATCATCATCAGAGATTGTTATCTTCCAAATGATTTGGTTCCAGGAGATTTAATCGCAGTTGCAGCAACTGGTGCCTACAACCGATCAATGTCCTCTCAATACAACTTGGTTGTAAGACCAGGAGTAATCAGTGTTAATAATAAAAACATCACCGAAATTTTAAGAAAAGAAACTTACGAAGACGTATTTATTACTGACCCAGGCTTGTAAGTCTTTCCCCACTAACAACTAGAGCTACACCACTTAGAACTACAGCACCACCTAAAAATAATGGCCAGTCAACTGGTTCATTTAAAACAATCAAACCTAACAAAACTGCAATTACAGGATTTACATACGCATAAGTTGAAGCAAGTGAAAGTGAAGTGTTATTAAGAAGCCAAATGTATGCACCGTATCCAACTATTGATCCAATCAAGACCATGTACACCCAGGCCCATTTTGATGTTGTTGACATGTTGCTGATTAATTCAATTTTGAATCTTTCACCATGAATGTAACTAGCAATTGTCATAACTAGCCCGCCAAAGAACATTTCATACGCTGTTAATACAAAAGGGTCTTTAGGAATTGGAATTCTTTGAGTCATAAAAGTTCCAAAAGCCCACGCAATATTTCCAATTAAAATCATAAACATCCAGAATTTAACTTTTGCAGGATCAGCACCGGGAGCAGGACCAGTTCCCCCAGGTAAAACAATTATTGCTACTCCAATTAACCCAATGAATATTCCAGTTAAGGTAATAGCTCTTTGTTTAATTCCTGCAATTCTTTGAAATATTGTTACCCAAATTGGCAATGCTGCAATTATTAATGCTGCGATACCGGAAGGAACGTAGCGTTCGGCCAGAGTTAAATTTCCAATTCCAAATCCAAGTAAAAGTCCACCTAGAAATAAAGATGAAAGTAATTCCTGTTTAGTAACTCTTAATGCATTTTTACCTTTAAAGATTAAAAGGATTATTGCTAATACAAAAAAAGCAGATAGGAAGCGCAATCCCATTGAAAGAAGCGGGGGAGCAGTTTCGATAACCAATGCAATACCTAAGTACGTAGAGCCCCAAACTAGATAAACAGTAACTAGGGCAAACCAAACTTTTGGTGTTATTCGCTTAGTAACAGTGGCCACAGCACATCTGACCACATCCTTAATGAGAGACTTGGAAGCGACCTACTATTTTTTTAAGGACGATTTATCGTGGCTAATGCTCAAGTTCGTCCTATTCGCATTGCACTAATTGGTGCAGGAACAGTGGGTTCCAAAGTTGCTTCCCTCATGTTGGAACAATCTGAAGATTTAGAAGCTAGAAGTGGTGCTCCTTTAGTTTTGGTTGGCGTCGGCGTTAAAGATGCCAGCAAAGCGCGACCAGGAATTCCTAAAGAATTGATAACTGCTGATGTTGCTGGATTGCTTGCCAAAGATATCGACATTGTTGTTGAAGTAATGGGTGGAATCGAACCTGCAAGAACACACATTCTTGATGCAATGTCACGAGGCATAAGTGTGGTTACCGCGAATAAAGAATTACTTGCTCGCGATGGCGCAACATTAGCTGCGGCAGCAGAGAAAAATAACGTTGATCTTTATTACGAAGCAAGTGTTGCTGGTGCAATTCCTTTACTTCGACCATTAAGAGAATCTTTAGTGGGCGACCGAGTACAAAAAGTTCTTGGAATCGTTAACGGCACAACAAATTACATTTTAACAAAAATGGATGAAACCGGAGCAAGCTTTCAAGATGCGTTGGCCGAAGCACAAAAACTTGGTTATGCAGAAACTGATCCAAGTGCTGACGTTGAAGGAAATGATGCAGCTGCGAAAGCCGCAATTGTTGCTCAACTTGCATTTCACACTCGTGTAACTATTGATGATGTTTATCGTGAAGGTATAACAAAAGTTTCAGCAAGTGATGTAAAAGCGGCAAAAGAAATGGGTTTTGTTATTAAATTATTAGCAATTGCTGAACGACTTGATGATGAATCAATTGTGGTAAGAGTTCATCCCGCAATGATTCCAAGAAGTCATCCATTAGCAAGTGTTAGAGAAGCATTTAATGCAGTATTTGTTGAAGCCGAAGCTGCCGGATCTCTTATGTTTTATGGCAGAGGTGCAGGTGGAGCACCAACTGCATCTGCTGTTTTAGGTGACTTAGTGGCGGTTGCTCGAAACAAAATGAGTGGGCGCAGAGGTCCAGGTGAAAGTATTTATGCGGATTTAAAAGTGAAACCAGTATCAGAGGCGATCACGAGTTATTACATTTCTTTGCAGGTTGCTGACAAACCGGGAGTTTTAGCGCAAATTAGCCAAAAGATTGCGGATAACAATGTTTCAATTCAAACAGTCCGTCAAGACGGTTTAGAAAATGATGCTCAATTAGTAATTAGAACTCACAAAGCCCTAGAGAAAGATTTAGCTAAAACCTTAGAAGGCTTAAGAAATCTTGATGCTGTGAAAGAGATTTCTGACTACATGAGAGTTGAAGGCGAAGATTAATAAATGGCTGCACATTTGTGGCGTGGAGTTATCGAAGAATATAAAAATCGATTACCAATTAATGCCAAAACTCCGATCGTAAGTTTGGGTGAAGGTGGCACTCCTCTGGTTTATGCCTGCACATTAAGTGAAATGTTAAATAATCAAGTTTATTTAAAAGTAGAAGGTGCCAATCCAACTGGTTCTTTTAAAGATCGAGGGATGACAGTTGCAATTTCTAAAGCCGCTGAAATCGGAGCAAAAGCAGTAATTTGTGCATCCACTGGAAATACTTCCGCCTCTGCAACTGCCTACGCAGTAAAAGCAGGAATGAAAAGTGCAGTTTTAATTCCAGATGGAAAAATTGCTATGGGAAAACTTGCTCAGGCAATTGTTCATGGCGCTTCTGTGTTGCAAGTTAATGGAAACTTTGATGATTGTTTAGTGCTAGCGCAAGAATTGGCAGAAAAATATCCTGTTGCATTAGTTAATTCAGTAAATCCAGATCGAATTGAAGGACAAAAAACTGCCTCTTTTGAAATTGTAGATCGTTTGGGTGATGCTCCAGACATGCATGTTTTACCAGTTGGAAACGCAGGAAACATAACTGCTTATTGGAAAGGTTATGTTGAATATAAAAATGATTCCGTTTCTACAAAATTGCCGCAAATGTGGGGATATCAGGCTGCAGGCGCTGCACCAATTGTTGATGGTGCCCCAGTTTTGAAACCAGAAACTATTGCAACTGCTATTCGAATTGGAAATCCTGCGTCTTGGAAACAAGCTATAGCAGCTCGAGATGAGTCAAACGGAAAAATTGGCAAAGTTACTGATGAAGAAATTTTGCAGGCATATCATCTATTAGCTGAAAAAGAAGGTGTATTCGTTGAACCATCTTCTGCTGCAGGTGTAGCAGGATTATTAAAGGCGAAATCTAATCATGAATTACCAAGTGGCAAAGTAATTGTTATTACCGTGACAGGAAATGGATTAAAAGATCCACACTGGGCACTTGAAGGTGCAAAGGATCCTGTGAAAATATCTGTTAGCGCAGATGCGGCAGCGGATGCTTTGGGGTTGAAATAAATGTCAAAAGTTACAGGTGCAGTCAGAGTTGTGGTACCAGCATCTAGTGCAAATCTTGGTTCTGGTTTTGATTCTGCAGGTTTAGCTTTATCGATGTTTGATGAAATAGAAGCATCATTTACAGATAAACCTGGTGTGCAAGTAGATGTTGATGGAGAAGGAAGAAGTTCTTTACCAAGAGATGAGAATCATTTAATTGCTCGAGTGATGTTGAAAACTTTTGCAAATCTTTCTGTGCCAGTGCAAGGTCTATACCTTCGTTGCATAAATAGAATTCCCCATGGTCGAGGACTTGGATCATCAGCGGCAGCAATTTCTGCAGCAGTAGTTGCAGCAAGAGCATTAGCTGGAACTCAGGGAACCAGAATGGATGATCAAGGTGCTTTGGAGTTAGCTAGTTCTATTGAAGGACATCCTGACAATGTTGCAGCATGTCTTTACGGTGGATTTACTGTTTCTTGGATTGATGAAAATTCATTGGCAAGAGCCGTAAAACTAAAAGCCCATGAATCAATTATTCCGGTAGTTATGATTCCTAAATTTGAAGTTGACACCGAACAAGCTCGAGCACTATTACCTTCTCATGTTCCTCACCGCGATGCTGCATTTAACGTAGCTAGAAGTGCATTGTTAGTTCACGCAATGACTAATGATCCAGATTATTTATTTGAAGCAACAGCAGATCGAATGCACCAGGAATACAGAAGACCTTCTATGCAATCGGCATCTGCTTTAGTTACCGGTCTGAGAACAAAAAAACATGCTGCATATATTTCTGGTTCAGGACCTAGTGTTTGTGTTTTAACAAATAGAGAAAAAGTAGAAGAAGTTATTTCTCTTGTTCCTGATGAATTTGAGGCGCAGCAATTAGAAATCGCAGATGCAGGAGCAAGTGTTCAATAGGCCCCCGGGGTTAAAACCCCTTTAAGCCGAAATGCCCCCATCCTTGAACCCAAGGCCTAAACCCTGCTATTCTTTAGATGTCCGGCCAATATTGGCCAAAGATGGCAAATTCAAAAAAATAATTCGCTAACTTTTCAAACCAAATCAAACCAGGTCCGGATCTCTCACACGAAACTAATTAAGCAATTGATTGTGTGAAGCAGTATTGAAAGGAAAACTCCTTAAGGTGACTGACACCTCGTCAAAGCTTTTGCCTGAATTACGGCAAATGGCTGCAGCTCTGGGAATTCCTGACGCAGCAACAATGAGAAAAAGTGAACTTGTCGAAGCAATTGATCAACGCGGAAATGGCGGAAATAAAAGTATGACCACAAATTCTGATATTCCAGAAGATGATGTAATCGAAGAATTTAGAGAAGAAACCGACACTCGCGTAGAACGCGATGACAGAAATGGCGATGATCGCGGCGGTTACAACCGCGAAGATCGCGGCAGTTACAACAGAAGTGATCGTGGCAACGATGATCGTGGCGGTTATAGAAGAAATGATCGCAATGACAGAAATGATCGCGGTAACGATCGAAACGGTGATCGTAATTCCCGCTCTAGATTTAGAGAACGCGGATCAAGAAGAGAACGCGACGATTTTGAAATTAAAGAAGACGATGTATTACTGCCAGTAGCAGGAATCATTGATTTATTAGAAAATTACGCATTTGTTAGAACATCTGGTTATTTACCAGGTCCAAATGATGTTTACGTTTCTATGGGATTAGTTCGTAAATTTGGTTTAAGAAAAGGTGACGCAGTCACGGGATCTATTCGTCAACCAAAAGAAGGCGAACAAAGACAGAAATTTAATCCGCTTGTTCGCGTCGAAACCATCAACGGTTTAACCACAGAAGAATCAGCTAAGAGATTAGATTTTTCAAAACTTACACCGCTTTATCCTCAAGAGCGTTTAAGACTAGAAACAGAGCCTAACAATCTGACTACACGTGTAATTGATTTAGTTGCTCCAATTGGTAAAGGACAACGAGGATTAATTGTTTCTCCTCCAAAAGCTGGTAAAACAATGGTCCTGCAAGCAATTGCAAATGCGATCACAACCAATAATCCGGAAGTTCACTTAATGGTTGTGTTAGTTGACGAAAGACCAGAAGAAGTAACAGATATGCAACGCTCTGTTAAAGGTGAAGTAATTGCTTCAACTTTTGATAGACCAGCAGAAGATCACACTACTGTGGCTGAACTTTCAATTGAAAGAGCAAAACGTTTAGTGGAAATGGGTCATGATGTTGTGATCTTGCTTGATTCCATGACACGTCTTGGTCGCGCATATAACTTGTCTGCACCAACTTCAGGAAGAATTCTTTCTGGTGGTGTTGACTCAGCAGCTTTGTATCCACCTAAGAAATTCTTTGGCGCTGCCCGAAACATTGAAAACGGTGGATCTTTAACAATCATTGCTACAGCTTTGGTTGAAACAGGTTCACGTATGGATGAAGTTATTTTCGAAGAATTCAAAGGAACAGGAAACATGGAACTTAAACTCGATCGAAAACTTGCTGATCGAAGAATTTTCCCTGCTGTTGACATTGATTCTTCAGGTACAAGAAAAGAAGAAATTCTTATGTCTCCAGATGAACTAAAGATCATTTGGACTTTAAGAAGAGTGCTTCATGCCCTCGACCCACAACAAGCAATCGAACTGCTGCTCAACAAGTTGCGTGAGACAAAAACCAACTTTGAGTTCCTATTGCAGGTACAAAAGACCACCCCAACCACTAACGGCGACGACGCTGAATAGAATTGGCTACAAGGAAATAGAAGACGGAGCATTAAAAAGATGAAACCAGAAATTCATCCAGATTACGCAGAGACAACTGTCACCTGCTCTTGTGGAAATACATTTCAAACACGTAGCAC
>JBJOKB010000066.1:0-7604 GCA_046046315.1 Actinomycetota bacterium
TAACCAAAGAATTCCAGAAATAAAGATAGAAAAAGTAAAAAAGTCTTCAAAAATTGCCGTTGTAACTGCAATTTGGAATCAAGATTTAACAGACAAAATGCTTAGTGAATGTATGTTAACTCTCACAAGTTATGGGTTAAAGCCAACCTCAATTAGAGTATCTGGCTCTTTTGAATTAGTAGCGGCAACTAAAAACGCTTTTTTAAAAAAATTTGACGCAGTTATTGCTCTGGGAGTAGTTCTAAGAGGGGAGACTCCTCATTTTGATTATGTCGCAATGGCCGTGACCAACGGACTTACTCAAATCGCTGCAGAGACGGGAAAACCCATTGGGTTTGGAGTTCTTACTTGCGACAACTATGACCAGGCAAAGGCTCGTGCAGGGTTTCCTGGATCAATCGAAAATAAGGGTAGAGAATCTGCTTTGGCTGTTTTGCAAAGTCTAAATGAACATAAGAAGTTGGGTTAATTTCTTTCAATCTTCGGCTCTGCGTTACGCTTTAGTTAAATAAATCAAGCGAGGTTTTGTGAAATCATTCGAACAACTTTGGACTGAACTAAACAATAAAGTTGCTGCAAATGATGAAAATTCGTCAAGCGTAAAACTAGTAAATCAAGGTGTTCATGCAGTGGGTAAGAAAGTGGTTGAAGAAGCAAGTGAAGCGTGGATGGCTTGTGAACATGAAGGAAAAGAACGTGCTGCAGAAGAAATATCACAACTTCTTTACCAAACTCAACTTTTAATGCTTGCAGCTAAAATTAATATTGATGACGTTTATAAGAAATTATAGGTAAATAATGTTAAAAATCGCGATTCCCAACAAGGGTCAACTTGCTGAACCTACTCAAAAATTATTAAGGGAAGCCGGATACCTTCGAAGCCATCACCCGAGGGATTTAGTTGTGAGTGATCCCGAAAATGACGTTGAGTTTTTCTTTCTTAGACCAAGAGATGTAGCAACATACGTTGGTTCTGGGACTTTAGATTTTGGAATTACTGGAAAAGATTTATTACTGGATTCAAAATCTAAGGCAGAAAGTTTAATGGAATTGGGTTTTGGTCAATCCAGTTTTAGAATCGCTATGCCAAGCGATAAATCAAGTTCAGGTCTACCTGGATTAAATGGAACAAAAATTGCCACAAGTTATCCAAATATATTGCGAAATTGGTTAGATACTTCTGGGATAAAGGCAGAAATAGTTGTACTAGATGGTGCTGTGGAAAATGCAGTTCGACTTGGTGTTGCTGATGCTGTTGCAGACGTAGTCGATACAGGAACTACTCTCAAACAAGCTGGATTAGTAATTATTGGCGACCCAATCTTGATCAGTCAATCAATCTTGCTTAAAGGACCTAATACAAAAGAAACAAATGAAACTGATAATTTTATAAGAAGAATATCAAGTGTTTTAGTGGCAAGAGAATACGTAATGATTGATTACGACATCGAGCAATCAAAGGTTGAGTTAGCATCAAGAATTACCCCAGGAATTGAATCCCCAACTATCTCGCCACTTCATGAAGCTGGATGGGTTGCAGTACGCGCCATGACTAAAAGAAAAGAAATGCATAAAGTGATGGATGAATTGTATGCTGCCGGAGCAAAAGGTGTAATCGTCACAGAAATAATGGCTTGTCGACTCTAGATTTAAAAAACGATAAAGGAGAAGCAGATCCTGTTTTATTAAATCTGCTCATCAATAGAAATCCAGACTATCAATATCAAGTCTTTAACAAGTTGCGTTCAAGCAGATTAATTGGTGCCATTGTCGCAAGAAAAGAAAAAAATGTAGAGATGATGCAAGCTTTATTCACATCAAACGATGGAAAAAATGCAATGCCTCTATTTACAAGTCTTAATGAACTAGATAAGTGGAATAATCAGGCAAGACCATTGCCCCTACCTGCTATGGAATTTGCTCGACAAGTTATCGAACAAAATTTGGATGCGTTAATTTTAGATATTGCGTCTGAACACAGATTCGTCGTCGAGCATTACATGCTTCATTGTCTAGCAAATAATATTGATTGGAATTATCCATATCTTGATCGGCAAATACGAGAATTGATTGAGAATGTTTGTTCAAAAAATCAGATGATCCAAAAAATTGATATTGAGAAAGGTATCGGTTGCGATTTAAGTATTACTATCTATGGACCCACTCATCTTGCTGCGGACTTAATTTCCTTGAGTAAAGAGATTTCTGAGCATGAAATCATGAGGCAAAGAGCTCCTTTTGGCGCTGATTTATTTCTTAGCCCTTCACTCTGATAAAGTGGTAATCAACCAGTCGCCGCCCGGCGATGCACAAGCGGAGAAATCTCCCACCTGTCAGATCGTATAAAAGATCTTTTGGGTAAGAAGAAGTAAGTGATTAATTAGTAAAAACTAAAATCACGGTTCTTTAGCGTGTGCCACTTTAAGGATATGTATTTCTTTAAGTGGGGACTGCAAACAAAGGAGTAGGTATCAGCGTAGAACCACGGATCAATGATCGGATCCGCGTACCTGAAGTGCGCTTAGTTGGACCAAATGGAGAACAAATCGGAGTTACTCGAATAGAAGACGCTATTCGAATGGCTCAAGAAAACGATTTAGATCTAGTAGAAGTAGCACCGGAAGCTCGGCCACCAGTGGCAAAGATTATGGACTACGGAAAGTTCAAGTATCAAGAAGCACTAAAGGCTCGCGAAAACAGACGCAGTCAAGTAAATGCGGTTGTTAAAGAAATGAAACTTCGTCCGAGAATTGAAAGTCACGACTACGACACTAAAAAAAGTCATATAGAAAGATTTCTTTTAGGTGGCGACAAAGTCAAAGTGACAATCATGTTTCGTGGTCGTGAGCAATCTCGTCCAGAAATGGGTTACAAATTGTTGGCTCGCCTAGCAGAAGATTTGGCTGACGTTAGCTTAGTTGAATTTGCACCTAAACAAGATGGTCGAAATATGGTCATGGTTTTAGCGCCAAACAGAAGAAAATCAGATGCGGTTCGTGCAAAACAAGTAGCACGAGACAAAGCTGATAAAAATTCCGATACCAAATAACTTTTAGAACAAGGGATGAACAAATGCCGAAGATGAAAACCCACAGTGGCGCAAAAAAGCGCTTTAAGAAAACTGGTACTGGAAAAATCACTCATGAGAGAGCAGGTCGTAGACACTTACTTGAATCAAAATCAAGTAAAAGAACAAGACGTCTTGCATCAGAAGAGCAATTAGCACCAGGAGATACCAAAAAAGCTCAACGCATGCTCGGTCTGCGTTAAACCGAAACTTTTAATAGAAAGGAACAATTGAAATGGCACGTGTAAAAAGAGCGGTCAACGCACACAAGAAACGTCGCGTTGTAATGGAAGAAGCTAAGGGATATAGAGGGCAACGTTCTCGTTTATACCGCAAAGCAAAGGAACAAATTTTACATTCACGAGTTTATTCCTTCAACGACCGTCGCGAAAAGAAAGGTGAATTCCGTCGCCTTTGGATAACACGCATTAATGCTGCGGTTCGCGAAAATGGATTAACGTACAACAGATTCATTCAAGGATTGAATGTTGCCGGTATCGAAGTAGATCGCCGAATGTTAAGTGACATGGCTATCAATGATGCTCAAGCTTTCAAGGCCTTGGTTGAAGTCGCACGCTCCGCAATTGCAAAAGCGTCCTAACAGTCAAACCTCAAAGCCGACCGAATCTAGTTCTTTAACAATTCGGTCGGCAAAGGTTTTAAATGCTCTTGAACTTTTAAATAAAAGAGACAGGGATTTGCGCTCTGAATTTTTAGTTGAAGGAGCACATGCGGTTGAAGAAGTCTTAAAATCGAATCTTGCAAAAACCATATTTGTTACTAAAGAATTCGCACAAGACCATAATGAACTTTTAAGGAAAGCAGCTTTACAACGAATATCAATTTTTGAAACAGAACACATAGCTATTGAAAAACTAAGTGAAACTCTTAGCCCACAAGGAATAGTTGCAGTATCAGATTTCGTCGCCATAGACCTAAATCATGATGATTTAGTGGAGTCAAAATTTACTGTCGTTTTGTCGAATGTGCGAGATCCCGGTAATGCAGGCGCTGTAATAAGAGTTGCAGATGCTGCTGGCGCAGATTTAGTAATTTTTGCGGGAACATGTGTTGACCCCCACAATGGCAAGGTTGTCAGAGCAAGCGCGGGAAGCATTTTTAATTTAAAAGTTAGGAAGTCTTCTGATGTTTCTGAAACCTTGAAACAACTCGTGGACACAAATCATAATGTTTATGTAACCGATGGAAAATCAAAAACTACTTGGCAGGATATTGATTTGAAAAACCCTCTTGCTTGGGTCTTGGGAAATGAGGCATGGGGTGTATCGGAAATAGATGCACCAGTAGGTCAAAGAGTCTCAATCCCAATTTATGGGCGAGCAGAGTCATTAAATGTCGCCACAGCTGCAGCACTATGCCTCTATGAGACAGCCAAATCAAGAAACCCCAATTAGAATAAAAATTGACTTAAAACATGAGTAAATAGTGATCACAGTTTCTAAAGGAGTCTGAACCGTTATGTCATCAGATTCAAATTTATTATCTGCAGATTCAATCGATTCAGCTGTGGACGAGGCCCTAACTGCCATAAAGAACGCAGCGAATTTAGAGGAACTAAAGATTGTTCGGATTAATCACGCAGGAGATAAGTCGCCTATTGCATTGGCGAATAGAGAAATTGGCTCTTTACAAGGTGATGCCAAATCTGAAGCTGGAAAAAGAATTGGTGAAGCCAGAAACAGAATCAAAATTGCGTTGGATAACAAAACAGTTGAACTTCAGAAAGAGAGAGAAGATTCAATCTTAATAGCAGAAAGAGTTGATGTCACTCAAGTTCTTTCATCTGGAAACACTTCATCTCTTCAAATAGGAGCGCGTCATCCTTTGACAACTATTGCTGAAAACATTGCTGATGTGTTCATTGCTATGGGTTATGAAATTGCAGAGGGACCAGAGGTTGAAGCTGAATGGTTTAATTTTGATGCCCTAAATATTGCTGAGGATCATCCCTCAAGAAGTTCCTCAGACACTTTTTATGTTGAATCTCTAGATTCAGGGGTCGTATTAAGAACTCAAACTTCTCCTGTCCAAATGCGTGCAATGTTAGACAGGAAACCTCCAATATATGTAATCGCTCCTGGAAAAGTTTTTAGAACTGATGAACTTGATGCAACGCACACTCCTGTATTTCATCAAGTAGAAGGATTAGCTGTTGATAAAAATTTAACAATGGCTGATTTAAAAGGTACATTGGATCATTTAGCAAAAAATATGTTTGGCGACGATATTGAAACACGATTTAGGCCATCATATTTTCCTTTCACTGAGCCAAGTGCCGAATTAGATTTAAAATGTTTTGTTTGTAAAGGTAAAAGTTTGAAAAATAAAAATGATTGCAAAACATGTCGTAATGAAGGATGGATTGAATGGGGTGGTTGCGGCATGGTCAACCCAAACGTTTTAGAAACAGCCGGAATCGATTCAAAAAAATATTCAGGTTTTGCTTTTGGAATGGGACTAGAAAGAACATTGATGTTTAGGTACGGGATCACGGATATGCATGATCTCGTCGAAGCAGATATTAGATTCACATCTAGATTTGGTTTAGGAATTTAAATGAAATTACCAATCTCGTGGATAAATGAATATGTTAAATTTCCCAAAAATACGAAGACAGAAGTAATCGTTGAACATCTAGTTAAACTCGGTTACGAAGTTGAAGCCGTAGAAACATTTGGTCCCGTCCAGGGTCCATTAGTTATTGGCCAAGTTGAAAAAATTGAAATTCTTTCTGAATTTAAGAAACCTATTCGGTTTTGCACTGTAAATATTGGAAATAAAAGAAATGGAATAATTTGCGGAGCAAGTAATTTTAAAGAGGATGATTTAGTAGTAGTTGCATTACCAGGTGCGGTTTTGCCAGGTGACTTCAAAATATCTGAACGAGAAACTTATGGCAAAACTTCTCAAGGCATGATTTGTTCAGCAAGAGAATTAGGGTTTAGTGACAACCATGAAGGAATTATCGTTCTTCCTAAAAAATTAAAAGTGGGATCCGATGCGAAAGAAATGCTTGGATTGGGGGAGACAGTGCTAGACATTGCTGTTTTACCCGACCGCGGATATGCAATGAGTGTGCGAGGCATTGGACGAGAATTGGCGCTATCTATGAAAGTGAAATATACAGATCCAGTTAGACAAAAAGTTCCGTCAATAAAGAAATCTACAAAATTGAAGACAAGCATCAAAACTAAGCAAGCTTCAAAAATTGCATTAGTGAGTTTAAGCAATTACAAACCTGGTTCAGAAACGCCCATGTTTATGCAGAAAAGATTAGCTCAATCCGGAATTCGAACAATTTCACTTCCCGTGGATATAACAAACTATTTGATGATTGAAATAGGACAACCCCTTCATGCATTTGATGCCGATAAAATTAACGGTCTAGTTCAAGTGAGAAATGCAAAAGATGGTGAAATGATTGAAACTCTTGACCATGTAAAACGAAAATTGAATACCCAAGACTTAGTGATTGCCGATAAAAATAACGCTTTGTCAATTGCAGGCGTCATGGGTGGGCTCGAAAGTGAGATTTCGACCAATACAACAAACATCGTAATAGAATCAGCGGTTTTTGATAAAAGTTCAATCAGTCGCACCTCAAGAAGTCATAAATTGCCTAGTGAAGCGAGCAAAAGATTTGAGCGAGGAACAGATTTTGCAATTAATGAATATTGTGCGAAATTGGCTTCGGCTTATCTTGCGAAATACGGTAATGCAAAAATTACGGGTATCGCATCAACAAAGATTGCAATTAAAAATCAGACAATAAAATTTGACCCTAAAGAAGTCTCGAGACTTATCGGAGTAGATTTAAATTATTCTGAAATATTGAAAATTTTAAACTCATTAAGCATGAAAGTTGTCAAAAATGAAAATAATTGGAAAATAACCCCTCCAACTTGGCGACACGACATTAATAATCAAGCAGATGTTGTTGAGGAAATTATTAGAATATGGGGTTACGAGAAAATACCAAGCAGATTACCTAAAGGAAATCTTGGATCTGGACTTACTAAAGCTCAAAAATCCAAGAGAAATATCTCAATTAAATTAGCTTCCTTAGGTTTGAATGAAGTACTAAATTATCCCTTTATATCTGCATCAGACCTAGAGAATTTATTAATACCACCAGGTGATAAAAGAAGACAAATTGCTAAACTGGCTAATCCTTTATCAGAAGATGAACCATTTTTAAGAACAACGCTTTTGCCTGGCCTTATTAAAGCTGCGGAGAGAAATTTATCAAGAGGAACAGATAATATCGCGCTTTATGAACATGGGTCTGTTTATTTAAAAAATAACCGAAAAATTAAATCAAAAAAACCGAGTCTATTAGCGAGGCCATCGAAGACAGAAATTTTAAATTTAAATAATATTTTACCCCTTCAGCCTAAGATGATTGCTGGAGTAATTATGGGTGAAAAATCTAGATCTGGTTGGTGGTCAAATAGTCAAAAATATGATTGGCACGATCCAATTGAAGTAGTGGCTTATCTATGTCGGGATCTAGGTT
>JBJOKB010000115.1:0-22781 GCA_046046315.1 Actinomycetota bacterium
TCACGCCAGGTGTAAAGAGTAAGCGAGATTTAAGTCTTAAAGCTGATTGATTATGCAGAAGCTGCTCCCACCAATGCCCAACAACATATTGAGGAACAAAAATAGAAATTACATCTCTTGGACTATCTCTTCTAATACTTTTTACATAATCCAAAATAGGTCTGGTAATTTCGCGAAATGGTGAGTCAAGAACTTTAAGAGGGACAGGAATTTCTAAACCTTCCCAGTCCTTAATTAGATCTTCTGTTTCTTTTTCTTCAACCCGTACTGTTATTGCTTCGAGTGTGCTTGGTCTGGTTGCTCTTGCGTAATAAATCGCTCGCATGGTTGGCTTATGTAATTTAGAAACCAAAATAATTCCATGGATTCTACTTGGTAAAGATAAATTAGCACTGCTTGTTAATGTTAATTCATCACTGACTTTTCTATAGTAAACATAAATTGCACTCATCATGGCCATGAGCATCGGCATAGCAACTACTACCATCCAAGCTCCATGGGTGAACTTAGTAACTAAAACAATTATTAAAACCGATCCAGTTAAAACAAATCCAATACTGTTAATAAAGCGAGATTTTCTCATTTTAGAAATTAATCCCTTGTCATTTGTCTTTGCGATATTTCTAGTCCAATGTTTAATCATCCCCAGCTGCCCGAGTGTGAATGAAGTAAAAACACCTAAAATATAAAGTTGAATAAGTCTTGTAACACTGGCATCAAACGCATAAACAATTATGATTGCAGCGGTTGCTAAAAATATAATTCCATTACTAAACGCTAAACGATCTCCTCTGTTATGCAATTGTCTTGGTAACAATTTTTCATTAGCCAATATTGAGGCCAAAACGGGAAAACCGTTGTAGGCAGTATTTGCCGCAAGAACCAGAATTAACGCTGTAACGGCTGCAATTATTAATGTTCCCAAATTGAAAGAACCAAAAGTTGCTTGAGCAATTTGTACGATTACTGTTTTTTGTTGTTGACCTTCTGGTAAACCAATTAAATCTTCCGGATGCTCTGCAACTTTCACTCCAGTTTTCATAGCGAGATATGTAATTGAGAGAAACATTACGGAAGATATTGTGCCTAACAATAATAAAGTTGTTGCTGCATTTTTACTTTTTGGCTTTTTAAATGCCGGAACTCCATTTGAAATCGCTTCTACTCCAGTAAGAGCTGTACAGCCCGAAGAGAAGGCTCTAGCAAATAAGAACACCAAGGCAAAACCAGTCACACTTTGCTCAGCAGTGATTGTCCAGTCAGCACTCTCAGCTTTTAATTGCACACCTTGAAAAAGTTGAATTCCCGCCCAAATGACCATAATAAAAATTGAGAAGATAAATGCGTAAGTTGGTATTGCAAATAAAGTTCCGGACTCTTTAACTCCACGAAGATTTAAAACAGTCAATAAAATAATAAGTCCGATTGCAAGAATGACACCATGATTTGAGAAATAAGGGAAAGCTGAAGAAATATTGTCTTTGGCTGCAGCGATAGATACTGCAACTGTCATTACGTAATCAACCAACAACGCACTTGCCACTACTAAACCTGGTTTTCGACCTAAATTAGTCGTAACGACTTCATAATCACCACCACCACTTGGATAAGCGTGAACATTTTGTCGGTAGGACATCACAACAACACCCATAACAGTTGCAACCGCAAGTGCAACCCAGATTGAACTATTTATATATGCAATTCCACTAATACTCAAAACTAAAAGTATTTCTTGAGTTGCATATGCATTGGAAGACAAGGCATCTGAGGCGAAAACAGGAAGTGCAACCCTTTTTGGTAGGAGTGTGTCGCCAAGTTTGTCGCTTCTAAGCGCGCGACCTACAAGTAAACGTTTTATTGAAGTTGTAAGAATTGCCACAATCCCTCACATTACGCAACAAATGTCGTCAGAGCCACTTACCACTCCCCAAGCAGAAACAGTTTTACCTGTAACGTAGGAAATAACAGCTAACCACTCAAAGGATTAATCCCAAGTGCACGTAGTAATCATGGGTTGTGGACGAGTCGGCTCCGCCCTTGCGCTTCGTTTAATTGAACTAGGTCACTCAGTTTCGATAATTGACAAAGAAGAATCAGCATTCGTTGCATTAGGTGACGATTTCACTGGTCAAAAAGTTTTGGGAATTGGGTTTGATCGAGACACTTTAATTGAAGCTGGAATTGAAAAAGCGCAAGCCTTTGCTGCAGTATCTTCAGGTGATAATTCAAATATTGTTTCAGCAAGAGTAGCGAGAGAAAATTTTAATGTACCGTTAGTCGTTGCAAGAATTTACGATCCAAGGAGAGCAAAAGTTTATGAACGTCTCGGAATCCCGACTGTTGCAAGTGTTGCCTGGACGACAGATCAAGTTTTAAGAAGATTACTTCCACTGGGTGCCCAAGAAGAATGGCGTGACCCAAGTGGAAATGTTGTTTTGGCACAGGTTTATTTATCGCCAAAATGGATTAGCAAAAAAGTTGGAGACTTGTCAGAGGCAGCCAAAGTAAGAGTTGCATTGATTAGCAGATTCGGCGGAGCAGTGCTCCCCGATCGTGACACAGTCCTGCAAGAAGGCGATTTAATACATGCAATTTATCAAGTCACAGATCGAGACATTGTTGAAAATGTTTTTGCAAGTGGACCAAAGGATTAATTAAATGTTGATTGTTATCGCAGGAGCAGGCAATGTGGGTCGAGCTATTGCCAGAGATTTGTTAAAAAATGGGCACGAAGTAACAGTGATTGATGAAGATCCATCGGCAATCGCTAGTGCCAAAAAATCTGGTGCTAAAACAGTTTTAGCTGATGCATGCGAGCCAGATGCGTTGGATGAAGCAAATCTCTCTAAGGCACAAATTGTGGTGGCAGCAACTGGAGATGACAAAGTAAATTTGGTTGTTTCCTTACTTGCAAAAACTGAATATGGCGTACCCCGCGTTGTAGGTCGAGTTAATCATCCAAAGAATGAGTGGTTATTTGGAGAAGCTTGGGGCGTTGACTTTGCCGTGTCTACACCTCAAATGATGACAGCTTTAGTAGAGGAAGCCGTAACTGTTGGAGAACTTGTTCGCTTATTTTCGCTAAGGCAATCTGGTTCCGATTTGCTAGAAGTAACTTTGCCAAGTGATTCACCAGTTGTTGGTAAAAGAGTCGGTGATGTTGATTGGCCAATCGATACCGCCCTTGTTGCAATTTTGCGCGACCGAAAAGTTATTACACCTCATCCAGATGATCCACTGGAAGCAGGTGATGAATTGCTTGTGGTCGCAACAAGCGCACAGCAACCAATTCTTCGAGATTTGTTGTGCTGTAAATAAGTTTAGTTAATTTTACTTCTTGCTGTCTGCACAATTTGGTATGTAAGCCAAACTGCAAATAAATACAAAGGCCAGCCCATAAATATTTTTACTGAACCAAGTAGTGCAATATTGTCATTTAAATACAATGGAATTTGCACTAATAATCTCAAGCCAAAAACTCCGACCCAAATCCAAGTAACTGTCGAATATGCCCGTACTAAAAGAGGATGCTTCAGCCAACCCGTTGTGTCGCCTACTAATGAACCAACTAAATAACCAAGTAAAGGTTTTTTGATAACCACAGATATCAGCAAAAAAAATCCATACACGGCATTTGTGATTATTCCTGTTAAAAAGAAATTACTAGCGTCTTTAGTTCGCCAAGTCAAAAACACTGATATAGACAAACCTAGAAAACCACTCAATACTTGAGTTAAACTTTTTCGTTCAAAAACTCTAATAATCAATAAAATAAATCCTAAAATTAATGACGCAATTAGCGCTTTATTTAAATCTTTTTGGAAAACAAAAATTATTATAAAGAGCATAGAAGGTAAAGCAGAATCTATTAAGCCTCTCCATCCTCCAATGGCTTTGTTTAATAATTCTTTTTCTCCCATGTTTTCAGGATTACTCATTTAACCAACCTCGCTGCTTAAGATTTTGTAGACAGGATTATGCAAACAAGGCTTTCCTGATAAAAAAGTAACTCTTCCTTCAACTTCAATCCTTGTTCCAGGTTCTACTCCTGCAACATGTTTTCTTCCTTGCCAGATAACAACAAGATTGCCTGAGCCATCAAATACTTCAACTTCATAAGAAGGAACTTGAGAACTGGGTTTTACAGTTGCCGATTTAATGACCCCTGTAACTTGAATTGTTTTGCCGCGTTCAATTTCATCAATGAGTGTGGAACCACGATCAGCAGATTGTTCCGATAACTCATAAGCTGCAAGTTCTTCATCACTTGCATAAAAACTCTTAAGCCAAGATTGAAATTTAGATTGTTTTTTCATAGTCCTGTTGATCCATACCCTCCAGCGGCGCGCTCAGAATCAGGTAATTGGTTCACAATTTTAAATTGTGCATTTTCAACTTTTTGAATCACCAATTGAGCAATACGATCACCTTTTTTTACATGAAAGCTTTCATTTAAATCATGATTAATCAAAACCACACCTATCTCTCCACGATAACCAGCATCAATCGTGCCAGGAGTATTTACAACACTTATTCCATTCTTTAAACCCAATCCAGATCTGGGATGAACTAAACCAACAAAACCATCGGGCAAAGCAATTGCGATTCCTGTTTTAACTAAAGCTCGTTCACCTGGTTTTAAAATTACTTCACTGATCGAATAAAGATCTGCTCCAGCATCACCTGGTTTTGCATATGTTGGTATTACCGCATCATTATCGAGTTTGGTAACCAAAATTTCTAAGCTCTGAGGTGCTGACATATCTAAAAGATTACTTCTCTGGCAGGGTTATCTCATGAACCAGTTACTGTTTCGTGAGAAATTGACTCCTCCGGTTTGGGCATGGGCTGCTCTAGTAGGTTTTTGCGCGATGTTGGCAATCTCGTTTAGTGCGGTATTCGGTAATTTGGTAGCTGTAATTGTTTTTGTATTCCTCATTTTTATTTTTATTATTCTTTCTTTTCGATATTCTCCCGTTATAAAAGTAGATGGCGAATTTCTTTACGCAAATAAAGCAAAATTACCTCTCAAAATCATCAAAAAAGTTACACCACTTTCAACTTCGGAAACCACAAAAATTAGAGGAATTAATGCAGACCCTAAGTGTTTTAGTGCAACAACTCCTCTGATTAGCACCTCAATAAGAATTGACTTTGAAGATAAGGACGACCCACATACTTACTGGTTACTTTCCACTAGGAAAGCCGAACAACTCTCAAAAGTACTCTCACAATTCGTTTAATCTAGAATAATCTCATGGCCAAGAAATCAAAAAAGAAAAATAATTCCTCCGGCATACTTGCTTCTATAGCAGTTTTACTTGCCACATTTCTTGCCCGAAAAATGCTTACTAAGAGTTACACAAAGATCATGGGAAGAAAACCACCGAAAACAGGTGACAGCGAGCAACCATTAGGCCAAGTCATAACTTGGACTGCATTGAGCACTATTGCAATGGCAGCTGTCGAAGGCTTAGTTCAAAAGTATTTAGGAAAAAATAAAAACTAAGCGCACTCGATGCAAACGGCTTTACCCTTTGTTTCTTTCGCAATTCTTGATCGATGCATAACTAAGAAACATTTGATGCAAGTAAATTCATCTGCTTGTTTTGGCAAAACTCTCACAGTCAAAGATTCATCAGAAAGATCTGCTCCTGGTAATTCAACCGAATCTGAAACATCGTTTTCATCAACTTCGACTTGTGGATTAGTTGCTTCAGCTCGTTGAGCCTTTAACTCTTCGAGAGAATCCTCGGCTAATTCTTCATCCGTTTTTCGGGGGGCGTCGTAATCTGTTGCCACGTTTAATATTCACCTCTACTGTTTTCTAATCTTTTATCTACCGCGTGGATACTGCCCTATAACTGCCCTGTTACGCGACTCTTTTTAGTGGTGAGTCGTGCCACACTCATCACATTAATAAAGTGTGTCCACAGGGAAATTACTAGGACTTAGGGAGGACAATCTAATACATGCCTATTTATGAACTAGACGGCCGTATACCAACTATTGATGCAAGTGCATTTATTCATCCCGAAGCTGTCGTAATTGGCGATGTCCGGATTGGCAAAAGAACCAGCGTTTGGCCTACTGCAGTTTTGCGTGGAGATTCAAGTTACATATCTATTGGTGATGAAACTTCAATTCAGGATGGAACAATTATTCATTGCCAAACAACCAATCCCACAATTATTGGATCTCGTTGCGTAATTGGGCATAATACACATTTGGAAGGTTGCGTTGTCGAGGATAAATGTTTAGTCGGATCTGGTTCAACTGTTTTAGAAGAAGCGTTAATTAAAACTGGCGCTCTAGTTGCTGCCCAATCCTTGGTGCCTCCTGGAAAAATTGTTCCTGAAAGAGCACTTGCAATGGGAGTGCCAATAAAAATTAGAGAAAATGCTGTTGCTGAAAATATTTTTGAAGATGGTGTAGAGCATTATTTATATTTATGTGATCTCTACAAAAGGACTTTAAAAAGAGTAGATTAAAAATATTTCTTTGATAATTTTGTTATTAATTCATCAATTTCAGAAAACAAATCAGCATTAGCACCTAGAGACCAATCTCCACCTAATTTATTTCCAGATAATCCCCCAACTTTTCCCCCTGCCTCGGTCAGGATTAAAGCACCAGCAGCGTAATCCCAAGGATAAAGTCCAAACTCATAATAAGCATCGATTCTTCCTGCTGCTACATAACAAAAATCAAGTGATGCCGCTCCAGCTCTTCTTACATCTCTACCTATTGCGACCAATTCTGCTAAAAGAGCTCCTTGTTTTTTTCTTCTTTCTGGGTCATATCCAAAACCTGTAGCTATTAATGCTTTATCAATTGTTGCTTCTGTATTTGCTTGTAATTTATTTTTAACGCCATCGTGTATTACATATGATCCACCACCTTTAATTGCATAAAAGGTTTCATGTAACAGCGGAGCAGCTACAACTCCAACTTGAATTTCGCCATCAATTTCTACACCAATAGAAATTGCCCAATATGGATGGTTATAAAAATAATTTACGGTGCCATCAATAGGATCAATAATCCATTTCACGTTGGAAGGATTTTCAGGTGGAAGTGCTGTCCCTTCCTCCCCAAGAAAAGAATCATTTGGTCTTACTTCTTTAACGCGTTGCACAATATGGCGTTCTGCTGCTTTGTCCATTTCTGTTACTAAATCCACCGGAGTCGATTTTGATTCAAATTCCATGTTTTTTGGTCTTTGGTTAACAAGAATTTCACTCGTGGATTTGGCAATATCCAATGCAAGTTCCAACAAGGATTGTTTTAACGACTCAGTCACCTCACCTATCTTGCCTTTAACCAATCACGAAGTAGCGTTGAGGTGTGTTAACGAAATACCGAAATATTCTGTCTTTGCCTGGCGCAACTTCTTTCATGTTGGCCGGCTTGATAGCTCGTTTCCCGATATCTATGTATGGGTTGGGAGCCGTACTTCTAGTCCAATCTAGAACAGGTTCCTATTTCAAAGCTGGAGTACTCTCTGCTGCATTTGCAATATCTGCAGCAGTCGGTGGTCCCATAACTTCTCGCTTAGCTGATCGATTAGGTCAAAATAAATTAATTCCTATTCAGCTTTCTTTTCATGTCTCCAGTTTACTTTTGACAATTTTTTTAATAATTCAAAATGTTAACTTATTTTTTGTTATCATTTTAGGAGTCATTGCAGGAGCAAGTTCTCCTACAATTGGCCCTTTTGTTCGGGCTCGATGGAAGAAAGCCACAAAAAATAAGCAACAAGAAAATACTGCATTTGCCTTAGAAAGTGTTTTAGATGAAGTCATTTTTATTTTTGGTCCACCGCTTGTAACGTTTCTTTGCGTTGCTTTTTATGACGCTTCAGGATTATTACTCGCAGCAATTTTGGTGACATTTGGTGGTATTTGGTTAACAGGACAAAAGAAAACTCAACCCGAAATTCACTTGGTGGGTTCTGAAAAAGGAAAATCCGCGATTCGATATCCGGGATTGGTATCTGTTTTTTTTGTATACATTTTGCTTGGCGCAGTATTTGGTGCAGCCGAAGTTATAGCTGTTGCTTTTAGTCGAGAAAAAGGAAATCCTGAATTAGCAGGTGCGTTAATCACAGCTTGGTCAGCTGGTTCTCTAGTTGCAGGAATTGCAATGGGAGCCATCCATTTTAAAAACAAACTTTCACACAGATTCTTGATTGCTGCATTTTTTTTCGCAATCTCATTAGTGCCCATGCCTTTCATTTCTACCTTGCCAGCACTATTTATTACTCTTTTAATTTCAGGTTTAGCTATTTCTCCAGTATTAATTTCTGGTTACACCCTGATCGGGCAACTTGTTCCCCAAAACCGACTCACTGAAGGCTTTGCCTGGGCAAATACAGGTGCAGGTTTAGGTATTGCGCTGGCTTCTGCCATCGCAGGTTGGGTAATTGATAACAGTGGTGCGCAAGTTGCGTTCTGGGTTGTTACAGCCGCAGGTTTGCTAACTTTTGCCATAACTTTGCTTACTTACGACGATTTGAAACAAGCCGACTCGCGCTCAGCAAAATCAGCCTAAACTCACTTTTTTCTCGTAGCGTAGTTCTACACAGGAATTGTGACTAGTCACTCCTGTAACACAAACTTATGGAGGTGCCACGTGACTAAAAAGTTAACTTTTGGTTCCCTAAGTGACGATGGCACAAAAATAGTTTTGAAAGATGAAAAAGGAAATGAATTTGCATTAGATCTAGATGAAAAAACTAGAGATGCCGCTCGTAATTGGCGTAAAAGACCAAAGGCCTCAATTCATGACAAGGATCATGAATTAAGTGTTGCTGAAATACAAGCGCGAATTCGTTCTGGTATTGCATCTGAAGATTTAGCTCAAGTAAGCAGTATTCCGCTAGAAAGAATTAAAAGATTTGAACCACCGGTGTTGCAAGAAAGATATTGGATATCTAAACGTGCAAGAGAAACAGAAATAAGACGTGCACATGGAAGTGCTGCTTTTGACGAAATTGTTCAAACCAGAATTTTACATGGTGGCGGCGACATTGAATCAACAAAATGGGATGCCTGGAAAAGAGAAGACGGAAGATGGAATATCGCTTGTTCTTTCGTTGGCAGAAAAGGTGAAACAGAAGCTCACTGGGCATACGATCCAGAAGTTTCAACAATTGCACCATTAGATGATGTTGCACGTTGGCTACTCGATGTCACACCAGAAATGCCACAACATCAAACCGTTGAGCATGTTGTTCCAAAATTAGTTAGTGTGCCCACAATTGTTGAAGAAGTAGTTGAAGAATTACCAAAATGGGTTACGCCAGAAGGTGTAAAACAAGATGTTTCAAATACAGTGCCAATTCCTAAACAGGAACCAGTTGCTCAACCTGTAATTACTCCAGTAGCTAAAGTTGCACCAGTAGTGCCAACTCCAGAGCCAGCACCTGTAGTGAATGTAGTCGAAGAAAAAATCGAAATTGAAATAATTGATGAACCAATTGCTGTAAATGAATCTCCTAAACACTCCAAAGGAAAAAGAGCATCAATTCCAAGCTGGGATGAAATACTTTTTGGTTCCAAGGGTGGGCAATAAGTAAAATTTCGGTGTGTCAGCACCAAAAGGCTTGTTCATAAAGGCATGATTAAAACACGTCAATTAAATCAAAATTAAAGGAATAAATTAGTGGCCAGCAAAAAATCCAAACCTGTTGCTTTGCCTCTTAATCCTGAAAAGATTATTGACATCGACGTTTCAACTGAAATGCGTGGGTCATTTCTAGAGTATGCGTACTCAGTAATTTATTCTCGTGCACTTCCAGATGCTAGAGACGGTTTAAAACCTGTTCAAAGAAGAATTTTGTATCAGATGAATGAGATGGGTTTACGACCTGAACGAGGACACGTTAAAAGTGCTCGAGTCGTTGGTGAAGTAATGGGTCGTTTGCATCCACATGGAGATGGTGCAATTTATGACGCACTCGTTCGAATGGCGCAACCCTTTTCTTTACGTTTATCGTTAATTGACGGGCAAGGTAACTTCGGTTCCCTCGACGATGGTCCTGCAGCGATGCGTTATACCGAATGCAAACTTGCACCTGCCGCACTTGGACTAACTGCATCAATTGATGAAGATGTTGTGGACTTTAAAACAAATTACGATGGTCGTGAAGTAGAACCAGAAGTATTACCGGCAGCTTTTCCAAATCTTTTAGTAAATGGTGCAACTGGAATTGCAGTTGGAATGGCAACAAATATGCCGCCTCACAATTTAGGTGAGGTAGTTGCTGCACTATTGGCTTTGATTGAAGATCCAGATATTAAGCCTCGAGAATTGATGAAAATAATTCCCGGACCTGATCTTCCAAGTGGTGGAAAAGTTTTGGTTGGTGATGGCATAAAGGATGCATACCTAAATGGCCGTGGTGCTTTCAGAATGAGAGCCACCGTTCAACTAGAAAATGTAAAAGCAAAAAAACAAGGTTTAGTTATAACCGAACTCCCATTCAACGTTGGAGCAGAAAAAGTAATTGAAAGAATGAAGGATTTAATTGAAAGTAAAAAACTTCAAGGCATTTCTCGTGTTATTGACCTAACCGATGGAGAAAAAGGATTAAGACTAGTCATCGAAATAAAAAATGGTCATGAGCCTCAAAAAGTTTTGGATGATCTATATCGCTTAACTCCTATGGAAGAATCTTTTGCAATAAATAACGTTGCACTAGTTGACGGCAGACCAAGAACCTTAAGTCTGAAAGAATTACTTGAAGTTTATTTGGAGCATAGAATAGATGTAGTCAAGCGCAGAAGTAAATTTAGATTAGAAAAAGCAACAGATCGCCTACATCTTGTAGAAGGTTTGCTTTTAGCAATTGTTGACATTGACAAAGTAATTAAAATAATAAGAGCTAGTGATGATGCTGCTGAAGCAAAGCAGGCATTAATGAAAGGCTTCAAACTTTCTGACACTCAAACTAACTATATTTTAGAAATGCCTTTACGTAGATTGACTAAAACTTCAAAAATTGAATTACAAACTGAACAAAAACAACTTTTAGACGCAATAAATGAATTGAAATCAATCTTGGGTTCGACCAAGAAATTAAGAAAGAGTGTCGCTGACGAATTAGCTGCAGTCGCCAAGCACTTTGCTACGCCACGCCGATCAATGTTGGTTTCAGAATCTGGCAAGGTCATAAGTGAGGCAGCAAAAAATACTGAAGATTTAGCACTGGTTTAAGACTTTTTCTTACGCCCAAGTCGCAAAAAATTAGCAATAGAGCAGAATAGACACATGGCCACTCACAACGTAGATATTTTAATAATCGGTGCAGGACCTGCTGGTTTATATGGTTCTTACTATGCGGGTTTTCGTGGCATGAGCGTGGCATTGATGGATAGCTTGGAAGAACCAGGCGGACAAATCACAGCCATGTATCCAGAAAAAGCAATATTTGATGTCGGTGGATTTTCTTCAATCAAAGGAAGAGATCTTATTAATAATCTTTTAACACAAGCAAAACCATCTAATCCAAAATTCTTACTAAACCAAACTGCAACTTCCCTAATTCAAAATCCTGATAAATCTTTAACTATTACTTCAGAATCTGAAACGGTAAATGCAAAAGCGGTAATCATTACAGGTGGAATTGGTCGATTTACTCCCCGAGCTCTTCCCGCTGCCGAAGGTTGGAGTGGCAAGGGTTTGGTTCACTTCGTACCGAAAATGTCTGATCACGCAGGAAAAGATGTAGTAATTGTTGGTGGTGGAGATTCTGCTTTTGATTGGGCAAATGAATTACATCCTATTGCTAAATCTGTTACCTTAATTCATAGAAGAGATAAATTTCGCGCACACCAAGCAACAGTGGACCAAGTTAAGGCACTTGGCATCAATTTAATCACAGAAGCTGAAGTAACCAAGGTTTCTGGAAATTCACATATAGAAAAAATTGAATATACGAATGCTAAAACCAAAGAAACTAAAGAACTTAGTTGCCAAACATTAGTTGCAGCACTTGGTTTCACCGCAAATATTGGACCTTTGGCTGATTGGGGCTTAGCCCTAGAGTCCAGAAAAATTGTTGTCGATTCTGGCATGCACACAAATATTGAAAGAGTTTTTGCTGCAGGAGATATTTCAACCTATACAGGAAAAGTTGCTTTAATTTCTGTGGGATTTGGCGAGGCAGCAACCGCTGTCAATAATGCCACCGTTGCAATCAATCCAGAAGCTCATTTGTTCCCAGGTCATTCTTCTGGAAGCGTTGAATAGATAACTAAGCATCAATTCTTGATTTATCAAGTTCATCTGCTCCATGAACAATGAATTCTTTTCTAGGTGCAACATCTGAACCCATCAATAAATCAAATACTTCTGTTGCCTCTTCAGCATCTTTGACCGTAATTCTTCTTAAAGTTCTAGTTTCACGATTCATTGTTGTCTCACGCAATTGTTTGGCATCCATTTCGCCTAAACCTTTATACCTTTGAATAGGTTGCTTAATTTTTTGACCACTTTTTTCTAAAGCGACAACCGTTTTTCTCATCTCATCATCGCTATAGGTGTAAATCACTTCTCCAGATTTCTTTCCTGAAGCAACAGTTTCGATTCTGTGTAATGGTGGAACGGCTGCAAAAACTCTTCCGCTATCAAGCAACGGTTTCATATATCTCTGGAACAAAGTGAGCAATAAGCATCTAATGTGAGCCCCATCAACATCGGCGTCTGACATCAAAATAATTTTGCTATAGCGAACATCTTCCAATTCAAATGTTCGACCAGATCCTCCACCTACGACCGAGATTATTGATGCACACTCTGCGTTTTTTAGAACATCGGCAACTGAAGCTTTCTGAACATTTAAAATTTTTCCTCTGATTGGAAGAAGCGCTTGAAATTCTGAATTTCGAGCAAGTTTTGCTGTACCAAGAGCAGAATCACCTTCCACAATAAATAATTCTGTGTGTTCAACATCATTTGAACGACAGTCAGCAAGCTTTGCTGGAAGTGATGAAGATTCGATGGCATTTTTTCTTCTTTGAACATCTCTTTGATTTCTCGCGGCAAGTCGTGCTCTAGATGCATTCGCAATTTTTTCAAGTAAAAGTTTTACTTTTGCTTTATCCCCGCGGGGAGGACTTTTAAACCACTTATTGAACTCCTGTGTAACTACTGCTGTAACAATTTTTTGAGCTGCTGGAGTTCCCAATATTTCTTTGGTTTGTCCTTCAAATTGTGGCTCAGGTAATCTCACGCTAATAACTGCTGTTAAGCCTTCTAAAATATCTTCTTTAATAACACTTTCCTCATTATTCTTTAAAACTCTTTGCGCCTTTAACTGATCATTCACAACTTTTACTATTGCTCGATCAAAACCAGTAACGTGAGTTCCGCCTTTAGGTGTAGCTACGACGTTCACAAACGATTTAACTTCATTGTCATAACCATTACCCCAACGAAGTGCAACGTCAACTGCCATTTCTCTTTCAACTTCTCTAGGTCGCATATGGCCTTGATCATCTAATACTGGAACATTTTCAGTAAAGTTTCCGTTTCCTTGTAAACGAATTACTCCGGTAATTGGATCCCCGCTTGACATGTGTTCAACAAATTCTGTAATTCCACCTTTAAATTTATATTCAACTTCAGTTTTTTCTTTGTCACGTAAATCTGAAACTGCTACGGCTAAACCAGGAACCAAAAAAGCGGTTTGGCGAGCACGTTGCATTAAGGCTGCTGCATCAAGATGAAGTTCTTTAACAAATATCTCTGGATCTGGCCAAAATCTAACTCTTGTCCCTGTTCCTGATTTTGTCGCTTTTCCAGAAACCTTCAATCCAGATTCTCTGGTGAATTTTGCCGTTGGACCTTCACCTTTAAAAACTCCTGTGACCCCTCTTTGAAAAGAAGCAGTGTGAGTTTTTCCACCTCTATCAACTGCAACATCTAAACGAGCACTAAGTGCATTTACAACAGATGCGCCAACCCCATGCAATCCACCTGAGGCGGTGTAAGAACCGGAACCAAATTTTCCACCGGCGTGAAGTTTTGTCATTACTAATTCAACACCACTTAATTTTGATTTAGGTTCAATATCTACAGGAATACCGCGTCCATCATCCATAACAACGACAGAATTATCTGGCATTAATTTGATATGAATTTTTTTACAATGACCTGCTAAAGCTTCATCTACTGCGTTGTCAATCAATTCCCAGACACAATGCATCAATCCTCTGCCATCGGTTGAGCCGATGTACATGCCGGGACGTTTTCTCACTGCATCTAAACCTTCAAGAACTGACAAATTCTTGGCGTTATATTCAGCGTTATTAGTCTTGGTTGCAGGACTCAAGTTTCTTTTCCTTTTTTTTGTTATTAGCAAAGATTGATGGAGCAAAAGTCTGTTTATTTATTCTCCAAGGTTCAGTGCCCATTCCAGGGCTACGGCACGCCTTGATCCCCCTCTTGATTGTGGTCTCCGACACACCGGAGCCTACTTCGAGTTGCGGGCGACGCTTTTGCAAGGATGATTGAAGTAACACCAAAAAGAAAAGAGGCCCTACGTTGAATACGACATTAACCGCAGGACCAGCTCTGACTGCATCTGATCGTTGCGATCGTTGCGGTGCACAAGCATACGTACGTGTGACACTTCCAACTGGTGGAACTTTGATTTTTTGTGGACACCATGCAAAAAAGCATGAGGAAAAACTAAAACTAATTGCAACAGAATACGTCGACGAAACAAATCGTCTTGAGGCAACTAACTAAGTTAATCCAAGTAATCGCGTAGCACTTGGGAACGCGATGGATGCCTTAATTTAGACATTGTTTTTGATTCAATTTGTCTAATTCGTTCACGTGTAACGCCATAAACCTGACCAATTTCATCAAGAGTTTTTGGTTGTCCGTCTGTCAATCCAAATCTCATGCGAACAACTCCTCTTTCGCGTTCACTTAAAGTATCAAGCACGCTGTCTAGTTGTTCTTGAAGAAGAGTAAAAGAAACTGCGTCACTTGGAACAATAGCTTCAGAATCTTCAATTAAATCACCGAACTCTGAATCACCATCTTCTCCAAGTGGAGTGTGCAATGAAATTGGTTCACGACCATACTTTTGAACTTCCACAACTTTGTCAGGTGTCATGTCTAGTTCTCTAGCAAGTTCTTCTGGAGTAGGTTCTCTTCCTAAATCTTGCAACATTTGTCGTTGAACACGTGCAAGTTTGTTAATAACTTCAACCATGTGCACAGGAATACGAATTGTTCTTGCCTGATCTGCCATTGCTCTGGTAATTGCTTGTCTAATCCACCAGGTTGCATATGTTGAGAACTTATAACCCTTTGTGTAATCAAATTTTTCAACAGCACGGATCAAACCAAGGTTTCCTTCTTGAATTAAATCCAAAAACAACATGCCTCGACCGGTATATCGCTTTGCTAATGAGACCACGAGGCGAAGGTTTGCTTCTAGAAGATGATTCTTAGCACGTTGTCCGTCTTCTGCAATCCATTCTAAATCTTTTCTCAATTTTCTATCTTTTATTCCGCCTGCAGCTATTTTTTCTTCTGCAAAAAGTCCTGCTTCAATTCTTTTCGCTAATTCAACTTCTTGTTCAGCATTTAGAAGAGCAACTTTTCCAATTTGTTTTAAGTAATCCTTAACAGGATCTGCAGTTGCTCCGGCAACAGTAACTTTCTGCGTTGGTTCATCTGCATCGTCGGTATCTGAAATAACAAATGCTTCGGACTCGTCAACTGTTGCACTTGTTTTTGTGGTTTCTTCTTCGTCTTCTTCAGCTTCTTCTACTTCAGCAATTTCTTCACTTAATTCGGCAAGACTTTCTTTTTCTAATTCTGCAATCGCTTCTAATTCAGCTGGATCGACTTCATCAACATCATCAACTGGAACCAATTCGCCATCAACCATTATTACTTTGGCAAAACCTTTATCCGCTTTACCTTTAGGAGCTGGTGCGCCTTTTGCAGCCTTTACCGGTTTTGCTGGTGCAGTTTGTTTTGTCGGGACAACTGGTTTTGCAACTTTTAATGGTTTGACTGGCTTTACTGGCTTAACATCTTTAACTGGTTTCGATTTCTTTACAGGTTTTGCGACAATTTTTTTTGCAACAGGTTTTGCTGCTGGTCTCTTAGCAACAGGCTTAGCAACAACTTTCTTAGCCGCAGGTTTAGCAGCAGGCTTTGCTGCAACTTTTTTCGCAGCAGGTTTAGGAGCAGGTTTCTTAGCGGCAGGTTTACTTAAGATTTTTCCAAACAGAGCCAAGAAGACAACCTTTCAATGTGGTGACGCGCTTAAGGGCCTGTCAAATTGACCGGCCCGGTTTCCTATTGTGTCACGACTTCTGAATTTCTGCCTGCTTTGGGTCGAACACTCAGCGTGTAAGCACGCCCTCGGCTTCATGAGCGATCAAGGTAAAAACTGTGGTCTGATTTAAGGAATTTCCTGGCACAGGAATTGCAATATTTGATTTTGTTTTCCAACTGGCATTCCACGTTGTCGTCACAGAAATAGTTTGTAATCCTTTGCGGCGAAATGTATGCCGAATCTGACCGTCTGGAAATCCTGAACCTGAATTACTTGTTCTAATTTCAGTTCCGTCAGAAAATTTCCAAACCCAACTTGGTGTAGCACTGAGTGTTACAGGTATCCCGGTAATGATTATGTTTTTGGGTCCAAAAAAATTCGGTTGATTACTTAAGAAAAAAACATCTAAGTTAATTAAAACATCATTTGCAGGCTCAGTAGTGGGTAAAAGTCTTGGCAAATATTCAATTGTTTTTTCACTTAATGTTGTTGTTAACTTTTGTGGAGTATTTACTCCCTTAGGCCCTATGCACATCATTCCTACAAGTAACCAAGGTTCATCAAAACCCAATCTTCGCCATATTTTTTTTCGTTGCCCTTCTATATTTTCAACAGTAAAGCAATCTGTGTAAGCATTACAAAAAGTATTAACGTAATTTTGATCTAAAACAAAACAAACATTTGTAACCAACCAAGCGCAACCTTCACAAACAGCAGCCTGCTCCTGAGTAATAGCGGCCCCAGAAAAAGTCTCATCTAAGATAATTTGTCCACTTATCAAGTAGCTTTCAGAATTTTGGTCTGTTTCTATATTTACTTCAGCCCAAGAGTGACTTAAATTAATCAGACTTATAAGGATTGCTAGCACTATTATTTTGTAGATTTTCACATTCTGATCATGAATGGACAAACATTTACAAGCAAGTCAAATGGGGAAAATATGTCCCTAGTTAATTTTAGTTACTGCTTTATCTAATGTTTTTTTAACAATTGGTGCAACCTGATCAATTTCAATTAAGAATCCATCATGCCCAAATGGTGAAGAAATAACGTGTAGATCGGTTTCTTGTGAGAGTGCACTTACTAAATCTGCTTGTTGGCGAATTGGATACAAGCGATCGGAATCAATACCTGCAACAACCACCGGTGCGGTAATTCTTTCTAATGCGGAACCCACTCCCCCACGATTTCTGCCAATATCAAAAGTTGACATCGAGTCAGACAGTGCAATGTATGTGTTGGCATCAAATCGGCGAGCAAGTTTTTCTGCGTGATGATCTAAATAGGAATCTATGGCAAATCTTCCATCTGAATACGGATCTTCTCCATCTTGGTTATCTCTTCCAAATCGAACATCTAATTCTGTTTCAGAACGATAAGTTAAATGTGCAAATTTTCTGGCAATTCCTAAACCAACATGGGGACCATCTCCTGGTTTGGCATCGTAATAATCTCCGCCACGCCATTTTGGATCTGCTTTTATAGCAGCGATCTGTGCAGATTGCGTTGCGATTTGATCAGCTGAAGATCCTGGAGCAGAAGCAATGACAAATGCTGAACCAACTCTGTGAGGATGTTCAACAGCCCATTCCAAAACTCTCATGCCACCCATTGAGCCGCCCATTACAGAAGCCCATCGTTCTATGTTTAATTGATCCGTTAATCTTTTTTCAATTTCAACTTGATCTGCCACTGTGATTCGAGGAAATCTAGATCCCCAAATTTTTCCGTTTAAATCCTTCGAAGAAGGTCCAGTCGTTCCTTGACAACCACCTAAAACATTTGCACAAACCACAAACCATTCTTTGGTATCAATTGCTAGACCATCACCGATTAATCCGTCCCACCAACCTCTGGACAAATGTCCATCAGTATCAAGACCTGCAACGTGAGAGTCTCCAGTTAAAGCATGTTCAATAAATATTGCATTCGAAGAATTTGAATTTAATTTTCCGTAAGTTTCATAACTAACTCGAACATTAGGCAGAGCGCCACCTAGTTCTAATTCAATTGGACCAACATCTAAAAACTTTCTTTGCCCAGGATGATCTCCTTCCTGCCACGCACCGGTGGCAGGAGGAGGTCCTGAATATGAAATTGCCATATTTAGTTATGCACCCTTTGCGGCATTAAAACCGACTTCAATGTCAGCCAAAATGTCGTTGATATTTTCAATTCCAACTGCCAATCTAATTAACCCCGGTGTAACCCCGGCAGCCAATTGTTCAGCAGGTGTTAATTGTGAATGCGTGGTGGAAGCTGGATGGATTACTAAGCTTCTGACATCTCCAATATTTGCAACATGGGAATGTAATTGCAAAGCTTCCACAAATCTTTTTCCTGCTTCGATTCCGCCTTTGATTTCAAAAGACAAAACGGCACCTGAACCTTCAGGTGTGTATTTTTTTGCCAATTTATTAAAGCGGTTTGATTCAAGAGAAGCGTAATTAACCTTCTCAACTTCACTTCTTTTTTCTAGCCAAGACGCAACAGCTTTTGCATTTTGCACATGTCTCTCAATTCTAAGAGATAGTGTTTCTAATCCTTGAGCAATCAAGAATGCGTTAAATGGTGAAACAGCTGCGCCAAAATCTCGAAGCAGAACAATGCGAGCACGAAGAATGTAAGCAAGCTCTCCGAGTGCGTCTGCATAATTTAATCCACCATAAGAAGGATCTGGGGTGTTGTACTGAGGAAACTTTGCTGCATTTTTTTTCCAGTCAAACTTTCCGCTGTCAACAATTACTCCAGCAACTGCAGTTCCGTGGCCGCCAATGTACTTAGTTGCAGAATGCACAACAATATCGGCACCAAATTCAATTGGGCGCAATAGATAAGGAGTGGCTACGGTGTTATCTACGATCAATGGAATTCCATTATCGTGGGCAATTTTTGCGATATTTTCAATATCTAAAATCGCATTTGAGGGATTAGCAATACTTTCACCATAAAAAGCTTTGGTATTTGGTCTTATTGCTTTTTTCCATGAGTCCAAATTTTCTGGATCATCGACAAAAGTAACTTCTATCCCATATTTTGGCAGTGTGTAATGAAACAAGTTATAAGTTCCACCATAAAGATTTGGACTTGAAACTATGTGATCTCCAGCTTCTGCCAAATTCAAGATTGCATAAGTCTCAGCAGCTTGACCACTAGCCAATAGCAACGCTCCGACTCCACCCTCTAAAGAAGCAATTCTTTCTTCAACTGCACCTTGAGTTGGGTTCATAATTCGGGTGTAGATATTTCCTGGCTCAGCTAACGCAAACAAATCCGCAGCATGTTTTGTGTCGCGAAATGTGTATGAAGTTGTCTGATAAATAGGAAGTGCACGTGCATTGGTTTGTGAATCTGGTGATTGCCCGATATGTATCTGTCGGGTTTCAAAGCTCCACGTTGTTGTCATTTCTATGTTCCTCTTTCAGATTTTGGGTCTTACGCCTATCTCTTTGATAGTCGTTGGTGGTTCAGCTAATTTGGGCGAATATCTTTATAAATAACTAACTAAATTGCGTAGGTAAATACGCAAGCTCATTGATTTAGTTGGTTTTTGTATAGAGATAACGCAATTAGTGCCCCTTTGTTTCGGGGTCCCACTCAAATTGCGTAAGACCCGCGCTTGACGATTGCGATTTCGCAATCGACCTGGTCTACACCCGGAGCACCCCACCGCGGTGGAGGGTTGCCGTTCAGCTAGCCGGGGCTTAATACTGAAACTCTTGACCTATTTAAAACTTTACTAAAGCCAAATTGTTTTCTCAACTCCAGGGGTTTGTGACTTTGGTGAATGCATCCCGAAACTCCCAAGGGGGCATTCCGCTGTCCAAGGCGCTATTTAAAAGTTTTGCTAAATAAAACTGAGGGTCTTGCGCTAAAGCAAAATTAACCGCACTTCGAGCAAGTATTCCTTCTCCTGCTTGCCACATAAATGCAGCAATACAGGTGCAAATTGGTGGCCTAAAGGTTTCAGGTGCTTCGACAGCAATTTTTGCCCAATTCTGAGCAAGGTTAATTAGATATTTATGTGGATCCTCACTTATCTGGGCAAGTTCAATGTGGTGAGCCAGTAAGCCATCTCGGACAGGAATATCTGTTAGACAAAAAAGAAGTCGTGCTGCTAATTCAATATCTAAATTTTGGGATGCTTTCTTTGCCGAAAGATACTTAAACTGTGTGCCTTCCCATTTTTCCAGGGAATTTTGGTGTTGGGCTTTAGCTTTTTGTTTAGCGAACTTACTTAAAAATGGGACTAAGTCTTGATTAATTTTTGTAGATTTAAGAAAATTTTGAACTTCATTTTTATTAACTGCCACCAATTTATTAGTTTTACTTAGACTATTGATATTTTCATCAATTACTAATTGTCTACCTTGTTCAGGACAACACGATTCATCACTGCACAAAAATGATGCCCATTTAGAGTCGCATACCCACAAAATATCTCTAACATGAAAATCTGTAGAAATTTCGGACATAAAAGTTTCCGATAAAATTTGATAATTAAATGGATTTTGTTCAACATAGAATATTGCTACCAATCCATCAGCTCCTGACCGCTTTATTGTTTCCTTAAGCTTTTTTAAAAAATCTTTCTCAAAACCATCAATTTTTTCAGGTAAATCTAGAGTCATTGTCACAACGACTTGATCTTTGTTCCCTTTGACAGCAACTATTACTAAAGATTTTGCTGGATTGAAACCAAGAAGATATGGCACAGTGGCCAATAAATTTGCGGGACCATCAATTTGAATCTCGTTTTTTATTTTTGTCATACAGGCATTTTGAGACAAAGTAGGCAAAGTGTTAAGCCCCGTTGAATAAATTGGGCATAACTAAACCCTGGGGATAAATCCCCAGGGTTTAGTTATTGGTGCTAAGTGAAATTACTCCCTTAAAGGGAGGTAATTAAGGAAGTAATTCCACAGACTTAATGAGCGCACTCCAATTTCCACTTGGAGCTATAACTGTGACTCGATCACCTTTTTTATTACCAATAAGGGCTTGTCCAAGTGGTGAGTCAACTGAAATTCGTTCATCATCTAAATGGGCTTCGACTGGATGAACGACTCTAACTTTAAATGTTTCCTTGGATGTTTGGATTTTGACAACAGAACCAAGTCGAATAGTTTTATCATCGACCAAAAGATCTGGTCTTCCAGATTCTGACACCAAGGATTCTAAAGAGTTTGCCTCTTCTGTGAGTCTGGTGAATTCTGCAACATCTCTTTCATCGCGATCAGATGCTGCAATCAAAGGAGCAAGAGCAGGTAATTTTTCATTTCTAATTTGATCTACCTGTTTTAGTAATTCAATACGGCCCAAATCGGTAATTATTATTGGGGCAGTTACTTTTTTCTTACTAACGGTTTTCATAAAGACTCCCGGGTATATGCAAATAAGCAAGTTGCTCATTTGTAATCCCGAGGTCTCTCCCAACCAGAAGTTAATTTCTGGTGCTAAGCCGGAAGTACAACTGCTACTTCGTGTTGACGACTTTCGCGTTGGTAGGGATACTCCCCCCGTGCACCTACAAATATAACTTCTTAAAGCACTATCGCAAGTCGAACTGTCTTAAGGTTTCCTTAATAGTTGTGAGGAAACTGCTTAAATCCTCACTTGACCCGGCTCAACTGCCAGTAGAGAAAGCTGACCAGTCCAGCCAGAACCTGTGGAAGATAAAAAAATCCACGCCATAGCAACACCGCTACCAAACTCAATTCTTTATCGCATCCAAAAAATTGCAGTAAAGAAACCATGATGACATCTGTTGTTCCCAGACCTCCTGGCGTCAAAGGAATAGTTGTTCCTATTCGGCCAAAACAAAAGCTTGCAAAAACAATCACTGGAGATATTTCAATTCCTACTGCATAAACACTTGCCCAAAATACTAGAAACATTCCAATTTGAACTAAAAAATTTGTAACAGAAATACTTTTCCAGCGCTTAGCTACTAAAACATTTACTTGAATTCTAAAGTTATCAATGGAGATTGCTAGATTCGTGCTTGGTTTTCTTAGAATTTTACGAATTGGGTTAAGCAACTTTGATAAAAAATTTCCCACCCAGATCGCACCCTGAGCAGACTTGAGAGAGAAATAAAACATTCCTGAACTCAGAATTAAAATAATTATTCCTAAAAGTGCTGACCTGATTAGTCCTTCAGTTGTTTGCCCTGAGAAAACTAAACCAATCAAACCTAAAATTGGCATAAAAAATGAAATTAATCCATTCCAAACACTGGCGATTCCAATTGTTGCACTTGTGTCATTTGCACTGATTCCAAATGATCGAAGCATTGCATATTGAAAAGTTAAACCGATTGTCCCACCAGCTGGAAGAGAGTTGCTTATGGCAAAAGAAGTATTGCGTACTTGAAAGGCCTGCCAAAATTTGAGGTTCTTTGTTGTGACAAGGTATGGAAATTGAAAAATCCAAATATTAATTAATGCACTTGCAACAAGTAAAAATA
>JBJOKB010000001.1:0-5099 GCA_046046315.1 Actinomycetota bacterium
CCACAGCTTTGGTTTTAACTGGGGGATTAGCTGCGTTAGTTTCATTCTTCTTACTTTTTACACAAAATCGCCTTGGTTACCAACCCGAAGATAATGAACAAGGAGAACAAAACGAAGCTCCCGCTGATTATGGTTTTTATTCACCTCACTCTTGGTGGCCGATGATCGTTGCTGCTGCAACTGCCCTTACATTTTTAGGTTTAATTTTTGCTGTATGGATCATGTTGTTAGGTCTTGGATTAGTCCTGTTTTCGGTGTGGGGCTGGTTATTTGAATATTGGAAATTCGAAAGAGTTGAACCAATAAGACACTAGAAAAAAGTGCCTTTGTGCCAAGTCGCACAAAGTTTCCTCACAAGTTCGTAAAAAATGTCCAAAAAAAATCGTGAAATCTCTTTCATTTGTTCACAATCATCGGGTATGAATACCTACTAAGCGCGTAGTCGTGATGGTCATGGCTGCTCTGGGAGGTGCGCTACATGGCTGTAAATAAAGCACAGCATGCCGAAGATGCGAAGCGTCTGGCAGAACTGGGTTACAAACAGCAATTCGAACGTAAGTGGAGTGGATTCTCAAACTTCGCCGTTTCGTTCTCAATTATTTCAATTTTGTCTGGATGTTTCACAACATTTAGCCAAGCATGGAATAACGGTGGACCAATTGCAATTTCAATTGGTTGGCCGATCATTGCATCATTAATTTTGATCATCGGTTTTTGTATGGCTGAATTAGTTTCGGCCATGCCAACAGCTGGTGGTATTTACTACTGGTCTTTCAAGTTAGGTAAACCAGTTCATGGTTGGCTAACTGGATGGCTAAATCTTGTTGGTTTGATTGCTGTTATTGCAGGTGTGGATTATGGTTTTGCAACATTTTTCACATTCACTGTCAGCTTGTTCAATCCAGCATGGAGCATTGAAAACTTAGGACTAGTTTTCATTGTGTTCTTGGTTACAGTTATTACACACGTAATCATTAACGTCTTTGGTGCAAAAATTATTCACTGGATGCAAAATATTAACGTTTACTGGCACGTAGTCGGTGTGGCAGCAATCGTTCTAATCTTGCTTTTTGTTCCAGAACAACATCAATCATTAGAGTGGATGTTTACTACCCAAATCAATAACAGCGGTTGGACAAATTATTGGTTCTACGTGTTGCCACTTGGCTTCTTGTTAACCCAATACACAATCACTGGTTTTGATGCTTCAGCTCACGTTTCTGAAGAAACAAGTGGAGCCGCAGTTACTGCAGCAAAAGGTATCTGGCGCTCAATTTTTTATTCAGGAATCGGTGGATGGATCTTGTTGCTCTCAATGCTTTATGCAGCAACAAATGTTGATGAAATTAACAAGAACTTTGGTTTTTCACCAGTAGTTCTTCTAACTTCATTGCCAGAAGGTTTCGCGGTGACCATTTTGGTTATCTCATGTGTTGGTCAATATCTATGCGGTATGTCTTGCGTAACTGCAGCATCTCGTATGTTGTTTGCCTTCTCACGTGATGGAGCTGTTCCAGGAAGTAAATGGTTGAAGAAGGTTGATAGCAATAAAAACCCTTCAAACGCAGCAGTTGGTGCAGCATTAGGAGCAATCGTGCTAACTCTTCCAGCACTTTATGCACCTGAAGGAACAGTTGTTCCAGTTGCATTCTTTGCTGTTACTTCAGTGACAGTAATTGGTTTGTTCGTCTCATTTGCAATTCCAATTTTCTTACGTTGGAGAATGGGCGACAAGTTCAAACAAGGTCCATGGAATCTAGGTAACAAATGGAAATGGATGGCACCAGTTGCAGTTCTAGAAATTGCAATTATTTCTATCTACTTCATGTTGCCAACTACACCAGCAGGTATGCCAGGTAATGAAAACTTCACCTGGTTGGCCTTCCAATATTCACCAATTGCGATGTTGATTGTTATCGGCGGAGCAATGATCTGGTGGTATGCAGGTGCACGCAAATGGTTTAAAGGTCCAAAGTCTGATCTCTAAATCATAAGTAGTTATTAATTAATGGGTTTGCTCTAGTTTTTCTAGGGCAAACCCATTAGTTTTAGGATTAAAAAACAAAGGAAAATCATGGGTCGCGTTCAAGATAAAGCTTGTGTTGTTACAGGTGCTGGATCAGGCATTGGCAAAGCAACTGCGCTTCGATTAGCTGAAGAAGGTGGCAAAGTTGCTGTTTCTGATATCAATCTTGAAAGTGCTCAAAAAGTAGCCGATGAAATTACAAAGTCAGGTGGTACAGCAATTGCCCATAAAACAGATGTGTCAGATTACAAACAATGCGAAGATTTAATTGAAGCTTGTGTTAAAGAATTTGGCACCGTACATGTTGTTGTAAATAGTGCCGGAGTAAATATTCCTGGAGTTTTCCACGAAGTTTCCAATGAAATTATTGACAAAACTTTAAACGTAAATCTGAAGGGTTCTATGTATACATGTAGAGCTGCTATTCCACATATGTTGAAACACAAGAATGGGTCATTAGTAAATATTTCAAGTGTGAATGGCATAGTTTCAGAACCATTCTTAACTGTTTATTCAGCATCCAAAGGTGGCGTGGTGATGTTAACCAAAGGAATCGCTCTTGATTACGCAAAATTAGGAATCAGGTGCAATGCAATTTGTCCTGGATGGGTAGATACTCCAATTAATTATGCTCACGCTGAAATGATGGGTGGTTTGGAAAAAATTTACAAAGAAATCGGAAACTTCCAACCAATTGGCAGACCTGGAGAACCAATTGAAATAGCTCACCTTGCTTTATTTTTAGCAAGTGATGAAGCATCATTTATTACAGGTTCAATTGTCTCTGCTGATGGTGGGATGACTGCTCAGTAGACTTACAAACATGTCAACACCATCACCTGGATATGCGGTAACAATTCGTGTTGAGCTTTCTGCCTCCGCTGATTCCACAGGTGGATTAACAGCTGCAGTTTCAAATGCGGGTGCTTCACTAACAGCGCTTGATGTTGTGGAATCAACTCACGATTCAATTGTTGTAGACGTAACTTGTAATGCAACCGATGAAGATCACGCAAAAAGAATCACTGACAGTATTTCAAAACTTGAAGGCGCCAAAGTTAAGAAAGTTTCAGATAGAACTTTTTTAATACATTTGGGTGGAAAACTTGAAGTTAATTCTAAAGTTCCATTAAAAACTAGAGATGATCTTTCTCGCGCATACACACCGGGCGTAGCCCGCATCTCACAAGCAATTGCAGATGACCCAACAAATTTGCGAAGACTAACTATCAAAAGAAATACAGTTGCCGTGGTAACCGATGGCTCAGCAGTTTTAGGTCTTGGCAATTTAGGTGCAGCAGCAGCACTGCCAGTTATGGAAGGAAAAGCAGCACTATTTAAAAGATTTGCAGATATTGATGCCTGGCCAGTTTGTATTGATTCTCAAGATGTAGATGAAATTGTTAGAACAGTGCAATTAATAGCTCCGGTTTATGGAGGAATCAACCTCGAAGATATTTCTGCGCCAAGATGCTTTGAAGTCGAAGCTCGTTTGAGAGAATTGTTAGATATTCCGGTATTTCATGATGATCAACACGGAACTGCAATCGTGGTTCTAGCGGCCCTAACTAATGCTTTAAGAGTTGTTGGTAAAAAGATTGATTCAATTAAAGTTGTAATGACTGGGGCGGGAGCAGCTGGAACTGCAATTGCCAGATTGCTTATAAGAAGTGGGCTTAAAGACCTAATTGTTTTTAATCATTCAGGCCCTATTCATAAAGGATCTGAAGCAGCAGGAGATTCACAATGGTTAGTGGACAACACCAATAAAAATAATTTTGAGGGAAGTATTGGTCAAGCACTTGTTGGAGCTGATGTATTTATTGGAGTAAGCGCTCCAGATATTTTGACTGAATCTGACATTAAGCAAATGGCATCAAAGTCAATAGTTTTTGCCCTGGCCAATCCAAATCCTGAAATCGATCCCATGATTGCCCGCAAATATGCCGCCGTTGTAGCAACTGGGCGAAGTGATTATCCAAATCAAATTAATAACGTCTTGGCATTCCCTGGAATATTTAGAGGGTTACTAGATTCTCAAGCAAAGAATGTCACTGACGAAGTTTTAGTTGCAGCAGCAAAAGCGATTGCAGATCGAGTTAACAGTGACCAATTAAATGCTTCGTTTATTGTGCCAAGTGTTTTTGATCCAGCAGTTGCACCAGCTGTAGCTCAAGCTGTTCGCGCAACTTTAGGCAAATAGTTATTTAAACAACGCTTGGTTGTGGATTTCCTGACTCTTTGATGGCTTGTCGGATATTCACTCTTAAAAGCAATAAACCACCAACAATAAAGAATGCAATTATTAACAACACACTTTGACGATAAGAGCCTGTTAGACCAAAAGCAACACCAAAAGCAAAAGTTCCCAACCAGCTTGTACCACGTTCACTTACTTCATAAAACGAAAAGTATTGCGCTTCTTGTGATCTTGGAATTACTTGGGAATAAAGAGATCTAGATAAGGCTTGACTTCCACCTAAAACAAATCCAATTCCAGCAGCAATTGCTAAGTATGGATTTTGCTTCCCTGCAGGTACACCGTAGGTAATGATGACCATTATTGTCCAAATGACAAGTGTTAATAACACAACTTTCTTAGCTCCAAATTTGTTTGAAAGTCTACCTAAGAGAAGCGCTCCAGATAACGCTGTAATTTGCACAATTAAAATTGCAAACACAAGAGAAATTTCAGTAAGTTTCAATTCCAAAATCGCATAAGTACCTGAAATTGCAATGACAGTTTGGATACCATCGTTATAAAATAAGTAAGCAATTAAAAACTTTAAAGTTTCTGGATATTTTCTAACTTCTTTTAAAGTTGTTCTTATTTCCTTAAATCCAACTGTTAATGCTTCAGAACCAACCACTCCAACATTTCTATTAAGAGTCCTTAATCCTCTTACGGTGACAATGGTAAAAATTGCCCACCAAATACCTGCAGACATTAAGGAAATGCGCACAGCTTCACCTTGGGTGACACCGAAAGATTCATAACCTGCGTATAAAACAAGATTTAGTAATAAAAGTAATCCACCACCTGCATATCCAAACGCCCAACCTCGAGAAGAAA
>JBJOKB010000028.1:0-3738 GCA_046046315.1 Actinomycetota bacterium
TTTCAGACAATGTTTATAAACAATTTAAAGATGTTGATCCAGATCGAGTAAATCCTTTTGGTCAAGAAATTAGCACCAAATTAAGAAATCTTGGTGGCAAACAAATTGAAACAAACGGTGAAGGTTTTGGGGATGTTCAACCAAGGTTTGTTTTTGCAATTGACGTAGAAGGAAAAAGTGATGCAGAACTACTTGCCTCCTTCTCACAAGAGTGGCGTCGCAATATTAAAAAGGCAGAAAAAAGTGAAGTAAAAGTACGGCAAGCAAATTTTGATGAATTAGAAATATTTCATACTCTTTACAGAGAAACTGCCAAAAGAGATAAATTCACTCCTCGTCCACTTAACTATTTCAAACAAATGTGGCAATCATTGAATGAAAACTCAAATAACTTAGCTGAAATGCGCCTGTATCTTGCTGAACAAGAAAATATTTGTCATGCAGCTTGTTTATGGGTTCGAGTGGGCAAACATGTTTGGTACACCTATGGTGCATCCTCAACCAGCGGGCGAGAACTCAGACCAAGCAATGCCATTCAGTGGCAAATGATGAGAGATGCCAGGGATGCAGGTGCAAGTATTTATGACATGCGAGGAATTGCTGCAACTTTAAATGAGAAGTCACCATTGTTTGGATTATTGCGCTTCAAAATTGGAACTGGTGGCAAAGTAATCCAATACGTGGGTGAATGGGATTTTGTTTTGAAACCTTTAATTTATAAAGCATTTCGCGTAGCCTTAGCGCGAAGGGGTTAATAATGACTTTGTCACTTCATGTTGATAACAATCTGTGGACAAATCACATTAAAAGTGTTTTAAATATTTTTACTTCAAACAACACTGATGTAACACCAGTTATTAAAGGTAACGGTTATGGGATAGGTAAAGAAAACTTAGCTAAAAAATCTAAAGAATTAGGCATCCAATCAGTTGCAGTCGGAACAATATTTGAAGCAAAAAGTGTTTTAGATCAGGGAATTTCAGAAGTTTTAATTATGGATCCGGTGAAAGATATTGATGAATTGGCTTTTAAGGAATTAGCTAAATTAAATCCTTCTAATTTGTTATTAACAATTTCATGTCTCAAAGATGCGGCAAACATGGGTAAAACTCCTGTCGTAATAGAAGGAATTACTAGCATGAACAGATTTGGAATTGGCATAAATGAATTAAGAGAAGTCGCCAAGCTAAACATTAAAGCTCTCTCATTACACCTACCTATAGAAAATTCATCAAGAGGCAAAGTAGCTGAAGTTTCTGATTGGATAAATGCTTATCAAACAAATTGTCCAAATGGTGAAAAAGTTATTTATCTAAGCCATGTTTCTGAATCAGAATTAAAAATTCTCACCACTAAATATCCTGATTTCAAATTTAAATTAAGAATTGGAACCAAACTTTGGATTGGTGATTTAAAGGCGTTTCAAATAAAGTCAACTGTTCTAGAAGTACATGAACCTGCAACTCATAATTTTGGTTATCGTCAAAGAGAAATAACTAGTAAACATCGTTTAGTTGTCGTTTCGGGAGGAACTGCACATGGAATTGGTTTGCAAGCACCAAGATCTAATGTGACTTTTAAACAAAGACTGGTTGCAATACTTTCTGGAATTTTAGAAGCGTTTGATTATGCGTTATCTCCTTTTGTTATAAATGGCAAACAACGTTGGTTTGCTGAATCTCCACATATGAATGTCTCTTTATTAAAACTTCCTGTAAATATTTCTGCACCTAAAGTTGGTACAACAATTAGTGCCCAAGTTCGAATGACTACAACAAATTTTGATTGCGTTGTAATTAATTAAGTACTTGTTGGTGTTGGCGTTGCCGTCACGGTGACAGTCACTGTTGGTGTAGGTGTTGGTGTGGGAGTCTCTGTAATTGTCACAGTTGGTGTAGGTGTTGGTGTCGGAGTCACAACTGGAGTAGGTGCAACAACAACTGGTGTAGCAGTTTCATCGGGATCTGGAATTGCAGGTGCAGTGTTAATTGGAATTACTCCAGGAGATGGTGCAAATTCCAAGACCGGTAATCCAACATGGGCTGCTTTCATGTAAGCAGTCCACATCAAAGCTGGAAATGATCCTCCAGTAACACTTTTCATTCCACCCGTTCCAGCTAATGAAATTGGATTTCCATTGGAATCTTGTTTAACCATCATTACCGCAGTTGCTAATTGTGGTGTGTAACCAGCAAACCAAGCAGATTTATTTCCATCAGTTGTTCCAGTTTTTCCTGCTGCAGGTCTACCGATTGCTTTTGCTCTAACTCCAGTTCCCACATTTATTACTTGTTGTAGGGCAAAAGAAACCTCATCAGCGACTTGGGTTGAATAAGCACGCTTTGTTTCAGGGCTTATTTGGAATAACAAACCATCATTTGCTCCATAAATTTCCTTAATCATGGTTGGTTTGGCATAAATTCCTCGAGCAGCAAAAGTTGCGTATGCATTTGCCACATCAATCACATGAGGTGAAGCTGTTCCTAAAACTAAAGTTATGTCATTAATCATTCCTGGTGTTTCAGGTGGAATTCCAGCACGAAGAGTTGAATCAAAAACTTTTTCTTTGCCGATAGTGGAAGCAACATCAATATAAACAGTGTTAACACTATTTTCTGTCGCTTGTAATAAAGATATTTGTCCAAATGATTTTTTGCTGTAATTATTTAAGGTGTAATCACCAAATGTTCTTGGTGAATCACCATTCCAAATTGTGTCTAGTGCGATTCCTTGTTCAAAAGCTGCAGCAAGTGCAAAAGGTTTAAAAGTAGAACCTGCTTGGGCAATTGCCTGCGTTGCATTATTTAAAGGCTCAGTTACATAATCTGGTCCGCCATACATTGCAACAACTTCACCAGTTCCAGGTCTAATTGAAGCCATGCCAATTCTTAATCCTTCGGTTTTTGTAGTTGGTGCTTCTTTTGTTACTGCATCAACAATTCCAGTTTGCGCTTGTTCTTCAAAAGTAGAAACAACTCTTAAACCTCTTAAATTCAAATCATCTTCGGTGTAACCACGTTCTAACATTTCTTCTCTGATTGAAAACAATAGATATCCATTAGTTCCACCAAATTTATTTGCTGAACTGTAAGGAATTGAATCAGGAAAAGTTAAAGATTTTGCATCAGCGTCACTTATGGTTTTCGATTTAGCCATGCCATTAATTACATATTGCCAACGATTTGTCCAACGATCTCGGTTTTCAATTTTTTCTGTTGCAGAAGGTGCCTGTAAAAGTGCAGCTAAAGCAGCACCTTGCGAAACTGAAAGTTGTGAAACATCAAGTGCAAAATAAGTTCTCGCAGCTGCTTGGATTCCATAAGCGCCTCGACCAAAATAAGCTGTATTTAAATAGGCTTCTAAGATTTGATCTTTAGATTCAACTGATTCTAATTTAATTGCTAAAACTAATTCTTTTGCTTTTCGGATAATACTTTTTTCTTGCGTTAGAAAAGCTAATTTTGCATACTGTTGAGTAATTGTTGATCCACCAACACGTGTTCCAGAAAAAATATTGGAAATTAATGCTCTAGTAAAACCTTGAATTGAAAAACCTCTATGGCTATAAAAACTTCTATCTTCTGCGGCTAGTACTGCGGCTTGCACATGAGGTGGAACTTCAACTAGATCAACGTCTGTTCTGTTGTATTCACCAAATCTGCCAATTTCTTTTTCTCCATCGGCCCACATCACAATTGTGGTTTGAGCACGAGCAACTTCTTTTGGAGTTGGAATTTG